>CACYNZ010000161.1 GCA_902775835.1 uncultured Eubacteriales bacterium
TAGGACTTCTGATACATCTCCACCAGACGGCTCAGGCCCTGGGCTTCCAGCTCGGCCAGGAAAGCGTCATAGTCATTCTCCACGGTCTTGGTGCCGTTGAAGAAAGCAACCATGTTCTCCTTGATGGTGTTGCTCAGGTTGGCCTTCAGCAGGGACATCTCATCGTTCTCGTCGTCCGTGAACTTTATGGGCGGCAGGATCTTGGAGTCATCCTTGAAGGGCTCGTAGTCATGGGTCACCTGATACAGCAGGGTCTCCAGACCTTCGGCGCTGTACAGATCCACGTTCGGATCGCTGGGCTCACCCAGACGGTAGGCCGCGTCGCGGAAGGAGGTGGTCATCTGCAGGATGCAATAGCTCTGGGGCTCAGACTCCTGCCACGGCACCAGCAGGTGATACTTGGCGGGCTCGCCGTTGATACCGACTTCGCCTTCCTGGGCGTCGGTCCACTGCTCGCCGTAGACGCCGTAGTAGCCGCGCATGGTGGCAGCGTAGGAATACATCAGATCGCCGATCATGAAGGCTTCTTCCGGATGCTCGCAATCAGCGGAGATCACGAAGGTCTTGCCGCCAACAGAATCATGCGGGAAGGACTGGATGCTGGCAAAGCCGTTCGGGCCCGTCACAGGCAGCACCGGACGATACTGACGGTAGGCGTCGCCGCCCAGATTGGCAAACAGGATATATCCGCCGGAGGAAGCGCCCAGGCGTCCGCTTTCCGCGATCTGGGTCAGGCCGGCCAGGTCCTGGGTGAAGGAGCCCTCATAGATAAGGCCTTCGGATACCCACTGAGCCACAGTCTCCACGCCCTTCTTGAAGGCGTCCAGAGCGAAGGGGGTCACCACAGTGCCGTCTTCCAGATACATGCCGAAAGCTTCTGGACTGGTGGTATTGGTGGTGTCCAGATCCAGGTTGTAGAAGGTGAAAGCGCTCATGATGGGCATTTCCATGTTGGTGTACCATCCGTCCTGATAGTCGCCGGCCAACGGGATTTCATCGGTGGCATCCCCGTTACCGTTGGCATCCTGATCACGGAAGGCAACCAGCACATCATGCAGCTCATCCAGCGTGGTGGGCATCTGCAGGCCCAGGTTGTCCAGCCAGGTCTGGTTCATCCAGAACTTGGTGGGGATGGTGCAGTGATAGCACTCATTGACCACGGGCAGTGCGTAGATGTTGCCGTCCAGTTCGGTGATGAGTCCCTTGGAGCCGGGATACTCTTCAAAGATCTTGTTGATGAAGTTGCCCTTGGTCTCGATCAGATCGTTCAGGGGCAGGAACAGGCCCTCGCCCACGCCGAAGCGGCTGACCATGGCGGCATTCATGCCGCAGGACAGAAAGATATCTGGATAATCGCCGGAGGAGAGCACGAGACCCAGCTTTTCGGCGCGGCTCTCATAGGGGATCAGGGTGAACTGAAGATCCACATTGGTGACCTCCTCCACCCACTTCACAAACGCGTTGTCTTCCCAGGACGCGATGGACGCATGGTCCGTCACGGCCACGTTCAGGGTGATGTCGCCGAAGTTCTCACACAGCTTGTAGGCGGAGAGATCCTCATCCAGCTTGGCTTCCGGTTCCCAGGCCAGCGCCGTGGACATGCAGACAAGCAGCATGACAAGCGACAGGGCCAATGCCAAAAGTTTCCTCATGGTAACGACCTCCTAAAAATGTTTTTTCTATGTATCCGGCGCCAGAAGCGCACGAATATCATCCTTTCACGGACCCGACCATAATGCCCTTGACAAAGTATTTCTGCACAAAGGGATACATGATCAGCAGCGGCACGCTGGACACCACGATCACAGCGTACTTGAGCAGATTCGCCATGCCCTGACGGCTGGCCATGTCACGCAGATCCGCCGTCACCGACATGTCCATCTCGTTGAGGATCAGGATACTGCGCAGCACCAGCTGCAGCGGGTACAGGCGCTTGTCGGAGATGTAGATCAGCGCGTCAAAGTATCCGTTCCACAGGCCCACCGCACTGTAGAGCGCAATGACGGCGAGGATCGGCCCGGACAGGGGCAGTGCGATGGTCACCAGTTGCCGGTAGACGGAGCATCCGTCGATCTCCCCGGCCTCGAACAGATCAGCAGGAATCGAGTTCTCAAAGTAGGAGCGCATCAGTATCACGTGCCAGGCGTTCATGGCATTGGGGAGGATCAGGGCAAGAATGGTGTTGTCCCAGCCCAGATCCTTGTGGATCAGCAGATAGTTCGGCACAAGCCCCGCATTAAACATCATGGTCACCAGCACCATAAAGCCCACGGTCTTGCGTCCGTAGAAATCCTTCCGCGACAGGCAGAAGGAGCACAGCACGGTCAGGAACAGGCTCACCAGCGTGCCCGTAAAGGTATAGATAAGCGAGTTCCTGTAGCCCGTCATGATCGCTTCATACTTGAACACAGTCTCATAGGCTTTCAGCGAAAACCGCACCGGGTACAGCCAGACCTCGCCGGCCATGACCGCCTCGGTGGAGGAAAAGGACGCACTGACCACATAGATCAGCGGATAGGCCACAATCAGGATAGCCAGGATCAGGAGCAGAGCGACCACGCAATCGAACGCATTGTCTCCCCGGCTCTGCCGCACGCGGTTGCGCGGGTTGTGTTTCAATCCATTCACGTTCACGGCCTCCTCAAATCACGCTGACATCGCTGATGCGATTGGAAATGCTGTTCACCACCACCAGCATGATCATATTGACCACGGAATTGAACAGACCGACAGCCGTCGAGTAGGAATAGTTGAAGTTCAGCACGCCCATTTTGTAGACATGCGTGGAAATGACCTCGGACACGGACAGGTTCACATTGGACTGCATCAGGTAGATCTTTTCAAAACCGACAGACAAGATGCTGCCCGTATTGAGAATGAACATCGTAATGATGGTTGGCGCAATGCAGGGGATATCAATGGAGATGATCCTGCGCAGCTTGCCCGCGCCGTCCACCCTGGCTGCCTCATACAGTTCCGTGGGCACACCGGTGAGCGCGGCCAGGTACACAATGGCCGAGTATCCCATGGTCTGCCAGACCCCTGTCCACACGTAGATGGACCGGAAATAGGAAACCGTGCCCATGAAGTTCACCGGTGACCCGCCCAGGGCCTTGATGATCTGGTTCACCAGGCCTGAGGATATGTCCGTGAACTGCAGTATCATGGACACCAGCACCACGGTGGAAATGAAGTAGGGCATGTATGTGACCATCTGGGTGAACTTCCGAAACCGGGAAGACCGGCACTCATTCAGGCAGATGGCCAGAAGAATCGGGAACGGGAAACTGGCGATCAGGTAGTACAGGCTCAGAAGAAACGTATTGAGAATGATCCGGCCCGCCAGCGGGGACGAGAAGAAATCATAGAAGTATTTCAGCCCGATCCATTCGCTGCCCCAGATGCCGGCCTTCACCTTGTATTTCTTGAACGCGATCTGTATGCCCAGCATGGGGTAATATTTGAAGACAAGCAGGTACACAAGCGGCAGAAGAATCAGCACATAATAGGGAATGCTTCTTTTCAGACGCCTGCGGATATTCGGCCGGAGCACGGTATGCTGCTGTGACATAGATTCCTCCGATGAATTGTTGGTGATTCCGACTAAATTATAGTCCATCCTGGGAGAACTTGCAACCAAATTGCCCCTTATCCCGGGGCGTGATATAATTTCCCTGTCTTTTGGCATGGTTTTTCCATGCACATCCTTCCGGAGATGACAACATGTTCAGAAAACGCTCGAAAGATTTCCGCATTACCGTGAAAAATGCCGGCGGCGGCATCCTGTGCGAAGCGCTGTCCGGCGACTTCGTGTTTCAGGAAGCGGGTATCATCCAGTCGTCCATCGAATTCTTCCGGGACCCCGAGCCCTGCGAAATTCACAGGGGTGCCGTGCGCGCGCGTGCCCTGGGCCAGCTCAGAATGGTCTGCCCCATGGGGCAGACCGTAACGGTTTCCACCCTGGATCCACTGCTGCGCGCCATGCTTCCGGAATCTGCCGCATCCATTGAGCTCACCGAGGTGGCGCCATGAAACGCTTCCCCGCTTTTGTTCTGCTGTTCTGTTTCTTCCTTGTTTCTGCGGCCGCGGCCGAATCCCATACGGTTACATACTTTTACCGGAATTACTGCGAGTCCTGCACACCTGAGGATGACTTTGCCGCGCATTTTCAGTCCCTGACCGGCATATCCTTGTCCGACTGTGCGTTCACCGCCTGGAATGTGGTGCGGACCGACGGGCAGGCCGCCCTGGAAAAGACGCTTGCGGAGCTCGCGCTGGAGCAGCTTTCCCTTCCTGCCGCCATTGTGGACGGGAAGGTGTATCAGGGAGCTGCGGAAATGAACACGCAGCTTGCCGAGACCGCCCTTTCCTGGCAGGAAACCACGGACAGCGTGATCCTGTACCTGTATACGCCTGCCTGCGAAAGCTGCGCCGCCGTGGAGTCCGTGCTCAATAATCTGCCCGAATCTGTCACCGTTCAGCGCGGAAACGTGTCGTTTGAAAGCCGGGTTCTGGTCCGGAAACTGGATATCAGTCAGATGCCCGGAACCGCGGAAGCACTGTTTGCCAGGTACGAGGTCCCGGACAGCCGGCGTGTCACGCCCGCCGTCTTCTTCGGAAGCCATGTGCTGACCAGGGAAAAGGAGATTACGGACAGACTCGGGCAGGAAATCCTGCTTGGCTGGGCCAGCGGCGGCGTGCCGCTGCCGGAAGGCGATGCCCCCCTGGCTAGGCCTTCCCTGCTTCCGTCCATCGGCGCCGGAATTGTGGCCGGCCTCAACACCTGCGCCCTGTCCATGCTTCTTCTGTTTCTCAGCCTGATTCTGCCCACCGGCCGCAGAGCGCCCGCCCTGGCCTTTCTCGCTGCCAAGCTCGTATGCTATCTGCTTATCGGGTTTGTATTTCTTGAGCTTCTGCAGCACTATAATCCCCACTGGCTCCGTCCCCTGTCCCGCTGGCTTATGACCGGCATAGGCGCTGTCCTGATCCTTCTGAACCTGTCTGACGCGTATCACGCATACAGAAACGACCTTGGATCGGTCCGGAACCAGCTTCCCTCCGGGCTTCGCGGACAGCTGCACCGCCTGATCCGCAGCCTGACGGGTACGCGCATACTCACAGCCAGCTCCGCCCTGCTCGGCTTTCTCGTAGCCGGCGGGGAATTCATGTGTGCGGGCCAGCTGTACCTGATTCAGCTCATTTCCTTTGCCCGCTATGAATCCGGACAGGTTCCCGCGCTGATCGCCTACTGCCTTGCCTTTCTCCTGCCCTCGGCTGTTGTGTGCGCAGTCGTGTTCTACTCGCACTCGCACCTGCGGACCGCGGCTTTCTTTGCCGAACATATGGCACTCGTGAAAGTGCTCACCGCGCTTGCCATGTTCATCCTCATTCTGATCGTCTGGCTGATCTGATGTCCATCTGCCTCTGCAGTGGCTGGATCCTCATGCTTCCTCTGAAGCACATCCAAAGCATTATCCGAGACATTCTGAATATATGGGAAACAGGCTGCCGCAATCCACTCATCCGGAGCAGAAAAATATCGAGTTCGGGCTATTGAAAACCCAAACTCGATATTTTTTCGTGTTTTTCTGTCACAGACTCAGAGCAGCGCAGGCCGACCTGGGACAGTCATGTACTTTATTGTCTAAGAATATCCGCCAGGTACAATTCATCTTTCCTGTGAGAATGCCGAATTTTTTTGTATTCCAGAATGGCTTCAATAAGCCTGCCACAGTCACTGCCGTAGTAATCCCGATAGAAACCAGAGCTGTTATCATACCTTCTTCTGCCACACCAGATATGCTCCTTGGCAAACATTTTCGGTTTCACCGTCGATTTCCGTTTTTCATATTCCTTAACCAACCCCTCTGAAATGATCAGGAGTATTTCCAATTCCGGCAGCGTGCAGTACTTTTCAACCTTATAGATTTTCTCTTTATATTCCGACGGAATGCTCAGTCGGTCCGATTGCTTATCTCCCACGCGCATCACTGTCACATCATTTCCAAAATACATGTTCAGTGCCATACGCACCTGGGCATTTGTCCTAATCTGCCTTGCGTGGTAAGCTGTCAAGCCCAACAGATCATCTTCCGAAAAAATCAGAGCATTATTTTTCAGCAGAATATCGATCAGCGTCAGTTCATTGGGGCCTTCACACATAATCAGCCGTTTCACCGCTTCAGCACCTTCTTCAGCGACATAAGGTCCTCATAGTTTACGGCAGTTCTGAAAGCATTGCCGTAATACTGCTTGCTTTTGAGCAGAGCCGGACGGATATGGTAGTCCTCATACATGTTTGTAAGGCATATGCAGCTGTCTGCATTACAGATCCAGATGTTATCCTGCCTCCCCATCTGATCCAGTACTTCACAGTAGTGCGTCGTAAAAATCAGTGTCGCATTTTTTCGGTTGACACTTTTATCCTTGTATAGGCCGATCATGTTCTCCACCAGTGTCTTGTGGAAATGATTCTCCACTTCATCGACCAGCAGGTCAAAGCCTTCTTTCAGTGACGCAGCCATCAATGTATAAAGAAGAATGCCTTTTGTAGTACCACTGGAGAGGAAATAGACCAACTGTGTATCCGACATGATCTGTTCCCCCTGTACAGTCACCACTCGATAATTATGGTCATCAATCCTGCTCAGTTCTGTAATCGTTTCATCAAAGACACGAATAATCTTCGTCAACACTTCCGCGCTGATCCCATAAGTCTTCAAAGCTCGAAACAGCAGCTGATATGAATCCGCCCCGCCACTCCAGCTGTCGAAGTATATGGCTCTGGTCATTTTCTGTTTCAGAACAAAAAACACATTGGAAGTGTCTTCCGGCAGATCACCCAGATCCGTCATTTCCTCATAACCCGCACATTCAAATATGTCTTTCGCATTGGTCTTAAAAAACTCCTTCCGAAAGATCCGTTCATCATGAAAGCATGCCTGATTTCCCATGGTCCTTCCTGAAGAAAGCACGGTCTTGTACATGTAGACATACCCCTCATGGAAAAAAGTGATCTCCAGCTCCACACCATCATAGCTGTAGTGCTTATCCTCAAGCCGGAAATCTCCAAGTATCGAATAAGCGCAATCCAGCAGCTCAATTGCTGTCGTTTTACCAGATGCATTTTTCCCGATAAAAGCAGCGGTATTAAAAACATACAGACCAGGAGCGATCTCCTGGAGCTCATACTCCTTATCTTCAGCCGTCTTCCTTGACTTCGATGTAAGATCGATCGTAAAGTCGTTACAACAATTCTTGAAGTGACTCGCCTTTATCCTAAGAAGTTTCATCTCTCTCATCTCCTGTTCCGTTTATACTATTTTACTGCTCGAACGCTTTTTAATCAAGTAAATTGTCTGAATCTTTCCGTTTTTCATATTCTTTATGCCAACGAATTTCATTCATTCTGTATTATTGTTTTTATCTAACTTGTCTCAATCCATTCCTTATAAGGACGACTCTCAATGAGGGCAAGGAGGGCATCAACAATGCCTGCGCCTTTACGACCGGCCTGACCCGAAACCGCATCAGTAAGCTCTTGAGCAATGAGACTTGGCTCAATGCCAAGAAGGCGGTGGAGCAGGACTTCGCTGATGAGACTCTCTTTGAGAACAAGCCCAGGCCGGTGCAAGAGCCGGAGGAACCTGAAGCCTCCACGCTTGCCGGCTTCTCTCCGGAGATGTTCGAGGATCTGACCTTCGTCATTGGGACTACAGACGAACGCATGAACAAGATCGTTAACGGCAGCAGCGCCTCTCTGCATCACAGTGAGCAGGAAATTGCCGGATACAGGGATGCTCTTGCACAAGTACATACGGAGTATGGAAACATGTACTTCAGACAGGCGGATATTTTACGCCTTCACGCGATCAGGATAAACATTGCCGGTTATTCTTACGCCGGAAAGCACAAAGAGAATGACACTGACATCATCGAAGAAAAAACAGACAGGCGCAGAAGAGTACGGTTTTATCCAACGTCTGCTGCGGACACGCCAGATGAGGTGGAGCAACTCGTGCTGGCGTATTCCTTCCTCGCAAAGGCCTCCGCCAGATAGCTTTTGCCAACGCAGTGGGCGCCTTTGATGAAAATAACCGTTGAAAGACGCCGTAGCATTTTTCCATTGTAGAAGCTGGATGTACGCTTTCCTCTGAATATCCATTCCGAAACCTCCAAATACAAGGGATCGTGGATATTTGGATACAAAAATCAGAGTATGATATCAAGGTCTGGGAAACAAATTTTTGAGAATGAATTGAACGCCAGATCGACAAATTTCCGGATGCAAAACAGCAAGCAACTATTGTGTCACGCTTGACCGGTTATGATACGTTCTGGACATTCTCATGTAGCCCCTTGCAATTCATGCATGATTTCCGCCGGTATCTGCCTCATCCCGTCTTCGCTGCCGCGCCGCG
>CACYNZ010000162.1 GCA_902775835.1 uncultured Eubacteriales bacterium
TCACGGAAATCTGTGGCGGAGGCGGCGAGCAGAAAGCCGGCCCCGTCCCCGACGAGGCGGTCGCCGACGGCAGAGGCGCAGCCGCACGCGGCTCGGACCACGCAGCAGAAGCGCATGCCGCTGTCTCCGGTTTCGCCCTCAAGACAGATGGTCGTGTCATCGATCCTGCGCTGGCGTGTCACTCTGCCGTCGCGCCGGAGCAGGGCACGCCAGGGGCCGCCCTGCAGGCGGATCACCAGCACGCCCGCTGGAAAGGAAAGAAACGCGTCCCGACGGAAACAGATGTTGTCCAGTTCATAGCTGACCTGGTGCACGCCCTGGTCCAGACAGAGCGTCCTTCTGTAGTGTTCCGGTTTTTCTTCCGGCTCATGGTCGGACAGATCCCGTCCGGAAAGATTCTTCAGCCCCAAAGTGCCGCGCGGCCAGGGATGCGCGGGGGTCTGGATTTGCAATATCAGATCGCACAGCGGCTGATACGCGCGCTGTCCTTCCGGCGTGCCGGCAACAGAGGTGTCGGCTGTCACGTCAGCGGCGCGCATGTCGCCGGCAGCGATGCATGAGCGCACTCTGCGGATGCCCACCGCCGCGTCAGGGTTGATCCGGTCGATAAAGCCGCCTGACCAGACGGTGTCGTCATTGAGCTGAAAACGGTCCATAAGCGTTCCGCCAAAGCACATGGCGCCCATGGAGCCGTTGCCGATGGGAAGCGCTTCATTCCAGTTCAGAGCGGGCCTGTCATACCATAGTTGTCTCATGTGGTCTCCTTTCTCCGGGGTTTCTATTCAGAAAAAGGCGTTTTTCAGATCATGTCCCGGAACACGGGACGATGACCGGTCTTTTTACCAGTATACCACGGCCCTGCGCCATGTGTGCATATGCCTGAGAGAAAGCCCGCAGTCCAGGAACGGACACAGTAATTCGGAGGGGAGGACATTTTTGGCTCAGGCGCTCGGAATCCTCTTCCGTTTTTTTCATGCTGTTTTCCGCCCGGTTCCCGGACAGTGCGCACGCAGAAAAAACCGGCAGGCATCTGCCCGCCGGTTCATCCGGGTCAATCCGATTTATAGGAGCTGTACAGGTGTTCTCTCCGGGCTGTTCCCGGACCACAGGGCAGGAACTCAGCTGTGGAGGATCACCGTGCAGGGGTTCGGACAGTCGGAGACAACCTCCGGCTTTCCATCCTTCATTTCCACGGTGTAGACCGCCTTTGGCTCGCCCTTCAGGTCGGGAACGGTGACCTGGACACGGCTGCCCTCGGGCAGCTGGAATACATGGAGCTGAAGCTTTTCCGTGTAGTCATAGTCCGGGCGGTCATCCTGTCCGCCCATGGGCAGAACGGTGCCGGGCCGGACATAGAGGGGCAGGGACATGAAGTCGTACTTCTCCGTCAGCCAGGTGCCACCCTCGCGCTTCTCGCCGGAGAGCAGGTGTGTCCAGGTGCCCCTGGGCAGATAGAAGGTGACCTGGCCGTCCTCCCGGAACACGGGGGCCACCAGCAGGCTTTCGCCGAACATGTACTGCCGGTCCAGGGTTTCGCAGGCGGGGTCGTCCGGGAATTCCAGCATCATGGGCCGCATCATGGGTGTTCCGTGCAGGTGCGCTTCCGCCATGGCCTGGTAGAGGTAGGGCATGAGCCGGTTCTTGAGCTTGGCAAAGAAGCGGCAGACATCCACGCTCTCCTCATCAAAGGCCCACGGCACCCGGTAGCTGCCCGAGCCGTGCAGGCGGCTGTGGGAGGAGAGCAGCCCGAACTGCACCCAGCGCTTGTATACATGCGCCGGGGCGGTGGACTCAAAGCCGGAGATGTCGTGGCTCCAGAACCCGAAGCCGGAGTGGCTCATGGAAAGACCGGCCCGCAGGGTTTCCGCCATGGAGACATAGGACGCGCTGTTGTCGCCGCCCCAGTGCACGGGGAACTGCTGGCTGCCGGCGGTGGCGCTGCGCGCGAAGAGAATGGCCTCGCCTTCCCCGCGCTCCTCGCGGATGGTGTCAAACACCATCTGGTTATAGAGGAAGGTATAGTAATTGTGCATGTGCAGGGGGCTGGATCCGTCATAGTAGGCGATATCCTTCACGGGGATGCGCTCGCCGAAGTCGGTCTTCAGGCAGTCCACGCCCATGCGCAGCAGGCGGCGGAGCTCGTCGCAGTACCATTTGCGGGCGGCGGGATTGGTGACGTCCACAATGCCCATGCCGGCCTGCCACATGTCGGTCTGCCAGACATCGCCGTTGGTCTTTTTCAGAAGATAGCCGTGCTCCATGCCCTCGGCAAAGAGGTGGGACTGCTGGGCGATATAGGGATTGATCCAGCAGCACAGGTGCAGACCTTTTTCGTGATACCGCCGGAGCATGCCTTCCGGGTCCGGGAAGGTCTCCGGATCCCAGACAAAATCGCACCAGTTGTATCCGCGCATCCAGAAGCAGTCGAAGTGGAACACGGACAGGGGGATATCGCGCTGGCGCATGCCGTCAATGAAGCTGCTGGTGGTGGACTCGTCATAGCTGGTGGTGAAGGAAGTGGACAGCCACAGGCCGAAGCTCCAGGCGGGCAGCACGGGCGGCCGGCCGGTGAGGGCGGTATAGAGCTCCAGTGTCTTTTTCGGGGTGCCGCCGTAGATGATGTCGTAGGTCAGGGTTTCGCCTTCCACGGAGAACTGGGCGCGCTCCACCTTTTCACTGGCGATCTCGAAGCTGACATCGGAGGTGTCCTCCACAAAGACGCCGTAGCCGCGGTTGGTCATGTAGAAGGGGATGTTCTTGTAGGCGAGCTCGGAGGCGGTGCCGCCGTCGCCGTTCCACATGTCCACGCTCTGGCCGTTCTTGAGATAGGGCGTGAAGCGCTCACCCAGGCCGTAGACATATTCGCCCACGTCCAGCATGAGGCTGTCGCTCATGTAGGCTTTGCCTGTATTGCGGTCCAGGGCATGGGCCATGCCGTGATAGGCCGAGGACGTGATCAGGGAGCCGTCTTCCCGCAGAAAGTCCAGCTGCCATGGGCCGGACCGGGAGAAGCGCGCGGTCAGGTTGCCGCTGGTATAGGAAAGAAGTTCCCCGTCCTGGGACACACGGGTTTCCGGGGAAGCGTCAGCGGTGAAGAAACGGGGCATTTTCAGGCAAGTGCCTGCGAAGTGGGTGATGCGCACGCGGATAATGTTTTCCAGCGGGGAGGAAAGGGTGACCTCCAGGGCTGCACTGTTGAGGATATCGCCGCGCTCGCGCACCGGACGGCAGGCGGCCAGGATATGCACGTTCCCGTCCTCCAGACGGGTGCGCACGCACTGGGCGGCATAGTTCAGCGTGAAGTTTTCCCTTGTGAGCCAGTAACCACGGGTGAATTTCATAAAAGCCAGTCCTTTCTGTGTTTACAGCTGCCGGTTCGACGGGGCAGGCATGCGCGGCGGGATCTCCGTCATACGGCCGGGTTCGCGCGGGTATATGTGGAATGATTGGATGTACAGAGCCGGATTCCTCTTTTTCCCTGTTTTTTTCGTTGCCTTTCCGGCTCTTCCGTGATATCCTTGCCCGTGAGGTGATTGGATGTCTGAATGTACGCATGACTGCTCGAACTGCGCATCAAAGTGCGAGCAGGCGGATCTCAAGGCCAAGATGAACGCGCACAGCCATGTGAAGCATGTCATTGGCGTGGTCAGCGGAAAAGGCGGCGTGGGCAAGAGCCTGGTGACCGGCCTCAGCGCAGCGCTTCTGCGCCGGAAGGGCTATGAGACCGCAGTATTGGACGCGGATATTACCGGGCCCAGTATTCCCCGGATGTACGGCATTGTGGACCATGCCATGGGCGATGAGCGCGGGATTCTTCCTGTGCCCTCCAAGACCGGTATCGGCGTGATGAGCATCAACCTGCTGCTGGAGAATGACACGGATCCCGTGGTCTGGCGCGGAAGCCTGATCTCCGGCACAGTGACCCAGTTCTGGACGGATGTGGTCTGGGGCGATGTGGACTATATGTTTGTGGATATGCCTCCGGGAACCGGAGATGTACCGCTGACGGTTTTCCAGAGCCTGCCGGTGGACGGCATCCTGGTGGTGGCAAGCCCTCAGGAGCTGGTGGACATGATCGTGTCCAAGGCCGTGAACATGGCGAAAATGATGAATGTGCCGATCCTGGGACTGGTGGAGAACATGAGCTACATGACCTGCCCGGACTGCGGAAAGCGCATTTATCCCTTTGGCGAGGGCAAGACCATCCGTACAGCCCAGCGCTTCTCACTGCCGCTGCTGGCCCAGATTCCCATGGACCCTGAACTGGCCATGGCCTGCGACCGGGGAGAGGCGGAGAGCATTCAGGCGGACTGGATGTCGGACCTGGTCACGTATCTGGAGAATGTACTTCCTGTGGAGAAATGACAGGGGCAGCCGTACGCATGACGTCCGGCTGCATTTTTTCTGTGAGGTGCAATGTGACAAGACCGGTTTCTGAAATGCTGGAAGCGTGCCAAAATGGCATGTGGCTGCACATGCCGGGGCACGGCGGGAAAGCGCCCTTCGGGCCCGTGGATATGACGGAACTGGACCTGACGGAGCTGGACTGCACGGATGATCTGTATCACCCGCGCTCGGGCATCGCGCAGGCGGAGGAGATATACGCGCAGCGGGCGCATGCCGGCGCGACCCTGTTTCTGCACAACGGCAGCACCCAGGGCATCCATGCCATGCTGCAGATGCAGATGCGCGAGGGGGACACGGTGATATTGCCGCGCAACGCGCATCTGAGCGCGGTCAATGCCTGCATTCTCGGAAACCTGCGCATTGTCTGGATTCCGGTAAGGCATACCCGGGACGGGTACGTCTATGTGGACAGCGGGGACGCGGAACGGGTGATACGCCAGTCGCCCCAGGCAAGGCGCGTCCTGATCACGCGTCCGGACTATTACGGCGGATGCATGGACCTGGGCAGGGTGTGCGGCGCTGCCCGGGAAACGGGCATGGATGTGGTGGTGGATGAAGCGCACGGCGCGCATCTGCCATGGCATCCCGATATTCCCTCCGCCTCTGCCTGGCGTGTGCGGGCCTGGACCCAGTCGTGCCACAAGACACTGCCCGCGCTGACCGGAAGCGCGGTCATGCATGTCATGGACAGCGCGGACCGGGCAGAAGCCATGCGGATTGTGCGGCGGGAGCAGACGTCCTCGCCCAGCTTTCTTCTGATGCGCTCCATTGATGACGCCAGGGCCTGGATGGATGAAACCAATGGATGGCTGAACGAGCGCGTGGAGCGCCTGGACCGCATAGCGCGGGAAGCGGAGAAGATGGGGTTCGCGGACCCGAGAAAGGCCTGGGCGGAGGAAACCGGGTATGCCTATGACCGCTCCCGGCTGGTGATTGCCGGAATATGTGCGGAAAGCGCGGCAAGTCTGGACCGGCTTGGCGTGCACTGGGAGATGTATGACGGTGACCGGCTGGTGCTTCTGCCGCCGGTGGGCTTTGGAAGCGAAGAGGAAGCGCGGCTTTTGGACGCCCTGCACCGGTGCGGACAGCCGGGCAGGACAGACAGGAAAATCATGATTCCGGATATGCCGCGCTCGGTCATGGATGTGCGCGCGGCGGCGCTGGCGGACATGGAAAGCGTGCCGCTGTGCGAGGCGGCCGGACGGATTGCCGGGGAAAGCGCCGGCATCTATCCGCCGGGGGTTCCGCTGGTGGTGCCCGGGGAAGAGCTGACAGGGGATGTGCTGGACGTGCTCCGGCACACTTCGGAGGAACACCGGTTCGGTGTGGAAGGAGATCGGATTCTGTGCGTAAAAATGTGATTTTTGACCTGGACGGGACACTGACGCAGTCGGAGGAAGGCATCTGGAAGTGCGTGCAGTACGCGGCGGAGAAGATGGGCAGGCCCCAGCCTGACGCGGAAACGCTCCGCAGGTTTGTGGGACCGCCTCTAGCCTTTTCCTTCCGCACCTATATGGGCATGACCGAGCAGGAAGCGGTGCGCGCGGTGGAAATCTACCGGGAGCGGTATGTCCGGGTGGGCAAGTTTGAGAACCGGGTATATCCCGGGATCCGGACCCTGCTGCGCACGCTGAACCGGAACGGGATCACCTGCTGTGTGGCCACCGGGAAACCGGAAAGCACGTCCAGGGAGATTATCTGCCATTTCGGTCTGGACCGGTATTTCAGGAAAATCGTGGGCCCGGACGGGGCCACCATGAACGCGGACAAGAAGGATCTGGTGCTCCGGGCCAAGGATCCGGAAGCGGATGAGGTCTGGATGGTGGGTGACCGCAAGTTTGACGTGCTGGGCGGCCGGGATGCCGGCGTGCACACCATTGGTGTGGGGTACGGATATGGGGATGAGCAGGAACTGCGCGAGGCGGGCTGTGATGTATACTGCGCCACCGTGGAGGATCTGCTCCGGACTCTGTGCCCGGACGGGGAGCGGGCACGGGGCGTGTTTGTTTCCATGGAAGGCCTGGACGGCAGCGGAAAGAGCACGCAGATGGACCGGCTGGAGGACCTGCTGGACCGGTTCGGCTATGAAGTGGTGCGGACCAGGGAACCGGGCGGCTGCCCCATCAGCGAAAAAATCCGGACCATTATCCTGGACCGGGAGAACGCGGAAATGACGCCGGAAACGGAGGCCATCCTGTATGCGGCCAGCCGGGCGCAGCATGTGCGTCAGGTCATACGCCCGGCCGTGGAAGCGGGCAGGTGCGTGCTCTCGGACCGTTTTCTGGATTCCTCCGTGGCGTATCAGGGCGGCGGCCGGGAGCTCGGCGTGGATGAGGTCATGGAGATCAACCGCTATGCCGTGGGCAATGTCATGCCGGATCTGACCGTGTTTCTGGACATGCCGCACGAAGCGGCCCTGAAGCGGCGCTACGGCGCGTCGGTTCCCGACCGCCTGGAGATGGAGGGCGAAGCGTTCCACGCCAGAGTGGAAGCGGCTTACAGGGAGATGATCCGCCGTACTCCGGACCGGTTTGTCTGCGTGGACGCATCCGCCGGGAAGGATGAAGTGGCGCAGAGCGTCAGGGACGGCGTGATTCCAAGGCTTATGCAGCTGGAGGCAGACAATGAGTGAACGGATCGTGGTGGGCATGTCCGGCGGCGTGGATTCCTCCGTGGCCGCGCTGCTTCTCAAGGAACAGGGCTATGATGTCATCGGCGTGTTCATGAAAAACTGGGAGGAAGAGGACGCAAACGGTGTCTGCACGGCGGAACAGGACTGGGCGGATGTGCGCCGGGTCTGCGAGCATATCGGCATTCCCTATTATGCGGTGAACTTTTCCCGCGAATACTGGGACCGGGTGTTCAGCTATTTCCTGAAAGAATACAAAGCGGGCAGAACGCCGAACCCGGATGTACTGTGCAACCGGGAGATCAAGTTCAGCGCGTTTCTGGATTTTGCCATGCAGCTTGGCGCGGACCGAATGGCCACAGGGCATTTTGTGCGCTCGGATTCCGAGGGCCGGCTTCTGAAAGGCACGGATCCGGGAAAGGATCAGAGCTACTTCCTTTATATGGTGCATGCGGATCAGCTGAAGAAGGCTGTGTTCCCGGTGGGCGGCATGACCAAGAAAGAGGTGCGGGAGATCGCCGAAAAGGCGGGCCTGCCGGTGGCCAGAAAGAAGGATTCCACGGGCGTGTGCTTTATCGGCGAGCGGAATTTCAAGAAATTCCTTTCCGAATATATGCCTGCTCAGCCCGGGGACATGGTGACGCCGGACGGGAAGCGCGTGGGACGCCATGACGGACTGATGTACTATACCCTCGGCCAGAGGCGCGGCCTCGGCATCGGCGGGTGCGGCGACGGGCGCAGCTGGTTTGTGATCGGAAAGGATCTGAAGGAGAACCGCCTGATCGTGGCCCAGGGCGAAGACCATCCCATGCTGTATTCGCGCAGAAGCCTTGGTGAGGATCTGACCTGGGTGGGCAGAGTTCCGGTGGAGGACGGACAGGAACTGGCCTGCACATGCCGGTTCCGTTATCGCCAGCCGGACCAGGATGTGGTGATCGTTCCGGATGGAAGTCATGTGCATATCCGTTCCATTGAACCCCAGCGCGCGGTGACCCCGGGACAGAGCGCAGTGTTCTATCTTGGAGACGAATGTCTGGGCGGATGCATCGTCACGGAAGTCCTGGATGCGGGCAATTTCGAATGATTTTCAGCCGATTCTCATCAAACGTTCGGATTATTACGCGAACCAATCGAAATATAGCAGAAGTAAGATTCGACTTTTAAAAAAGATGAAAAAAGTTTGAAAAAAGTGCTTGACACTTAAAAGGACCGGTGTTATTATATCCGAGCTGTCGCGAGAACGACAGTATGAACCTTGAAAACGATACAGAAACCGAAACGCAAGAAAGACAGCAAGTTCCGGAGAGTATACAGGATTGAACAGAAGAGTTTGATCCTGGCT
>CACYNZ010000163.1 GCA_902775835.1 uncultured Eubacteriales bacterium
ATTTTCGTGATGGAAGCGGAGAACCCGTCCGGATCCACATTCTTCGGGTCGGGCCGTTTCAGACCGTGTACGATCTTCAGACCGGCGGATTTACCGGGGATACCATGATTCTCATTGCGGTAACGCTGTTCTGGATTTCCGTCAGCGCCATCATGATCTGGCATTACCTTCAGGCCAAAGGACCTTCCTATTACGCGTATTCCACCATATATTTTGCGGGTTTCTCCCTGTTTTCCCTGGTCAACAGCATCGTGATGCTGCAGATCACCATTCGGCATATAGTCAGCCCCATGGAGTTCAGTATGTTTTCGGCCTACGAGACCATCAACGGGGCCAGCAGGCTGTTTATGACCGTAACCATGCCGCCGATGGTGGTGTTTGCCATCGCCATGGGCATCAGCAATGTGGTTCTGCTCAGGCATGAGCGGGCACGCATGAAAAACATGCTGGGTCTTGCCGTGAGCATTGCCCTGATCCTGGGGGAAGCTCTGGGTATGTATCTGTTTACCCGTGACTTTATGGGCTCTGAATGGGAAGGCCGGATCCGGAACACAATGGAGAATGTGTATGCCACGGTGTTTGTATATTTTGAATGCATGCTGGTGGGGTCTGTCATATGCGGAATCACAGCAGCACGGCATATGCCCGCGATGCAGTCGGATTTCATTGTGATCCTGGGCTGCTGGTTCCGGCGTGACGGAACCCTGCCGCCGCTTCTGAAGGGGCGAGTGGACCGGGCCATCGATTTCTGGCGGAAGCAGAAGGAAACAACCGGCAAGGAGGCGCTTTTCATCCCTTCCGGAGGCCAGGGCGCGGATGAACCCATGCCGGAAGCCGAGGCCATGAAGCGGTACCTCGTGTCTCAGCAGGTGCCGGAAACGTTGATCCGTGTGGAAGATAAGTCCCTCAACACCTTCCAGAACATGACCTTTTCCCGGATAATCATGGAGGAGATCAACCCGGAGGGAACGGCCGTGTTTGCGACCACCAATTATCATGTGTTCCGAAGTGGTGTATGGGCGTCCCTGGCAGGACTCAGGATCGAGGGCATGGGCAGCCGCACGCGGTGGTGGTACTGGCCCAATGCCTTCATGCGGGAGTGCGTGGGACTGCTTGCGAACCGGTGGAAGCAGGAACTGGTGCTGCTTCTGGCGCTGATCGTTTTCTTCGGAGTTCTGTCCATTGTCCTGTGATATGTATATGTCTGCAGAGAGAAAGCTGAAAGCTTTCTCTTTTTTTGTATGCAAAAAAGCCGCACGGCAGGAACCGCGCGGCTCTGAAAGAGACCGGTTTCGAAGGGACGATCAGTGCTGGCTCTTTTCCAGAGCTTCCCAGAGTCCGTTGAGATAGGCAGCGCCCAGTGCGCGGTCATACAGACCATAGCCGGGACGGCCCTGCTCATCCCAGATCATGCGTCCGTGATCGGGGCGGATGTAGGTATCCGGGCAAGTCTCATGAATAGCCTTCATGATTTCATACAGGTCCAGATCACCGGTGCAGCGCAGATGGGCTGCCTCACGGAAGTGGTGATATCCGAGATACTTGACATTGCGGACATGCATGGCGCCGATGCGGTTCATTTTACCGAAATGGCGGATGATGGAAGGAATGTCATTGTCGGGATTGGAACCGAGGGAGCCGGTGCACAGGCACAGGGTGTTGGCGGGGCTGTCATGCAGCTGTACCATCTTGTCAAAGTCGTCCTGGCTGTGGGTGATGCGCGGGAGACCGAAAATGGGCCAGGCGGGATCGTCCGGATGGCAGGCCATCTTCACGCCGACTTCCTCGCATACGGGGATGACGGCGTCCAGGAAATACTTGAAGTTCTTCCGGAGGTCATCCGGGCCGATGTTTTCATACTGCTTCAGCGTGGTTTCCAGAAGCGCAAGGCGCTCGGGTTCCCAGCCGGGCAGGGTGAATCCATGGCTGTCCTCAGCGGTCTTGCGGACGATTTCCAGGGGGCCCATTTCGCCCAGATCCTTCTCGTCAAAGTAGAGGCTGTTGCTGCCGTCTTCCGGAATGACGCGGGCAAGGTCCGTGCGCAGCCAGTCGAAAACGGGCATGAAGTTGTAGACGATGACCTTGACGCCGTTTCGGGCCAGCATGCGGATGGTGGAGATATAGTTGGCAATGTATTCATCCCTGCTGGGCAGACCCATCTTGATGTCCTCGTGTACGTTGACGCTTTCGATGACCTCAATCTCGAGTCCGGCTGCGTTCACTTCATTTTTCAGAGCGACAAATTCGTCTTCCGGCCAGTCCACGCCGGCGGGCTTGTCCAAAAGGCCCATAAGGCCGGTCATGCCGGGAATCTGCTTTACGTATTTCAGCGGAATGGGGTCAATCTGGCTGCCATACCAACGGAACGTCATTTTCATGGTGTTGTCCTCCTGAATCATGATTTGGGATGTTTTCCGGCATCTGCATGTCCGCGGGCCTTATCCGACCGGGCAGTGCAGGGCTGCGCTGCAGATCTGATGTCTCCATGTTCCGGGGTACGCGGGATATTGCAAGGTGGTGTACGGGAGCATGAAGATCAGCTGATAGGAGTGTACAACACGGGATATTATGTTGCAATAGATGGAAGGGAAGAAAAATGCCGCAAAATGATACCGAAGCCGGGGCGGGTCAGCATGCAAATGGCTTTCATCGCCCTGGATCATGCTTTTTTTCGGAAACATCTTGACAATGCGGGCGGATTGCATCATATCATAGGGAAAAGGGCAGCGAACAGGAATTCCAGGAAAAAGCTGCCGGTGCAGGCAGGGAAAACGGAAAGGACTGAGGGATATGGAAGAAACCGGAGGAATCCGAGAAAACATTATGCCAAGACCGGAATATCCGAGACCGCAGATGCGGCGTGAAGGATGGATGAACCTGAACGGTGAGTGGGAATTTGAAATGGATCCCGGTGTATCCGGCGTATCCCGCGGGCTCCCGGCAGAAGCGCATCTCAAGGGAAGCATTCTGGTTCCGTTCTGTCCGGAGAGCCGGCTGTCCGGTGTCGGGTATACGGATTTCGTGAGGGCAGTGTGGTACCGCAGAACATTCACGCTGCCGGAGGAAGCAAAAGGGAAGGAAATCTGTCTGCATTTCGGGGCTGCGGACTACCGGACAGAGGTGTATGTCAACGGCACGTCGGCTGGCGTGCATGAAGGTGGATATACGCCGTTTGAAATGTATATTACGGGTCTTGTCCGCGAAGGGGAAAACACACTTACGGTTTTCTGTAGCGATGATACAAGGGACGGCATGCAGCCCTCCGGCAAGCAGAGCGAACGCTACGAAAGCTATGGATGCTTCTATACCAGAACCACCGGCATTTGGCAGACGGTGTGGCTGGAATGGGTGAACCCTGCCCACATGGTCAGCCTCAGGCTGACGCCGGACCTGCCCGCTCAGTGCCTGCATATCAGGGCAAGACTTTCCGGCGCGGCCGGATGCTCTCTGAAGGTGGCCGCTTCCTATCTCGGAGAAGAGGAGGGTCAGGCAGAAACCGCCTGCATGCAGGACTGGGCTGAACTCACCGTGCCTCTGGAACATCTGCACCTGTGGGAAGCGGGGAACGGCCGGCTGTATGATCTGAAGCTGGAGCTGAAGCGAGACGGCAGGATTGTGGATACGGTGCAGTCCTATTTCGGCATGCGGAGCATCTGCTTTGACGGTATGCGTTTCCTGCTCAACGGGAAACCTGTCTTTCAGCGGCTTGTGCTGGATTAGGGATTTTACCCGGACGGCATCTATACCGCTCCGTCCGATGAAGATCTCAGAAAGGATATTGAACTGAGCCAGGCCATGGGTTTCAATGGAGCCCGTTTGCATCAGAAGGTCTTTGAACCGCGGTTTCTGTACTGGGCGGACCGGCTCGGGTATCTGTGCTGGGGCGAGATGGCGAGCTGGGGACTGGACGTGTCACGCCCGGAAGCGCTGGCGGCCTTTCTGAAAGACTGGATTCCGGAAGTGGAGCGGGACTACAGCAGTCCGAGCGTGATCGGCTGGTGTCCGTTCAACGAAACCTGGGATGTAAACGGGAGAAAGCAGGACGATGAAGTACTGGCTTCCGTGTACCGCATTACCAAGGCTCTGGATCCGACAAGACCCGTGATTGATACATCCGGGAACTATCATGTGATTACGGATATCTATGATGTGCATGATTACGAGCAGAATCCGGCTGTCTTTGCATCCCATTACGGTCCGGGGACCGAACCGATTTATGAAAGAATGCCGCAGCGTCAGACCTATACGCCTGGACTTCCGGTTTTTGTGAGTGAGTACGGCGGGATTCAATGGAGCCGGGATCCGCATGGCTGGGGATACGGCAATGCTCCGGGATCAGAGGAGGAGTTCATTGAAAGACTGAAAGGACTCACTGACGCACTGCTGGATAATCCGGATCATTTCGGCTTCTGCTATACACAGCTTACTGATGTGGAGCAGGAACAGAATGGACTGTACACCTATGAGCGGGTTCCGAAGTTTTCGCCCGCTGTGATCCATGCAATTCTTGGCAGAAAGGCTGCAATGGAAAAAACGGAATAAGCCTTTTGCACGGAACGGGCAGGTGCTGTGAAGAATGTCAGTCATGAACGGTTTCCGTGCTTCAAAGATAGCGGGGAACGGAAACAGCGGAATTGGATGAGCGGAGGCAGATAAGCTGAACAGTATATGGTTTCTTGTCAAAATGCGGCTCCTGTGCTATGATAGCTACTGCTGACTGTCTTGAGGACAGCGTGCACGGGGAGCGGTATCGAAGTGGTCATAACGGCCCTGACTCGAAATCAGGTGTACGGCAACGTACCGTGGGTTCGAATCCCACCCGCTCCGTAAAAAAGGACGCTGATATTGATGCAATATTGGCGTCCTTTTTTACGGAAAATGGAAGCTTTTGCATGACATGTTCTATTGTTTGCGAAAATGATAAGAATGAATTTCGCATATATTTCGCGAAACAAATTGATATATTTCGCGAAATTCGGCGTGAGGTGAGCGTGATGAAGTATTTGAACATATCGGAAGCCGCTGTCCGCTGGGGAATTACAGGCAGGCGTATTCAGCAGTTATGCAAAAGCGGAGCGATAAAAGGAGCAAAGAAGGAAGGCAGGTCCTGGCTGCTTCCTGAGACTGCGGGGATTCCTCTTCATTCAAGGTCGGAAAAGCGTCCGAAGCTCCTTCCTCTGCCAGTGGGTATCTCCGGCTATGTGGAAGCGGTCACAAAGTATTATTATATCGACATAGGAATTACATTCAGAGGCAAAGAAGTCGTCGTTAAACAGGCGGATAAGTAAGCAGTAAGCTCCACCATACCGTATCAATCATACAGGCCTTTGCTGAAATAGCGATCTCCCCGATCTGGAAAAAGGGTGACAATCGTCCCTCTTGCGCCGCTTTCAATCAGCTTGCGCACGGCTGCAAGGGCTGCGCCGGAGGAGGAGCCCGCGAATATGCCTTCCCGGGAAGCCAGCAGGCGAACGTTTTCAAATGCTTCCTTATCTGTCACCTTGATCACGCGATTCACAAGACTCATATCCATCGTATCTGCGATAAAGTCATTGCCGATTCCTTCAATGTCATATTCTCCGTCCTCTCCGCCGCCCATTGTGGAACCGACAGGATCCGCGAGCACGCCCTGAATACACGGCTTTTTTTCCTTCAGAAAACGCATGGTTCCGCTGTATGTCCCGCCGCTGCCCGCACCTGCCACAAAGAAAGCCAGGCTCTCGCCCAGATCCTCCCATATTTCCCGGCCGGTCGTCTCATAGTGTGCCTGGGGATTGGCCATGTTATGAAACTGTTCCAGGGAGATTGCGCCGGGAATGGAGGCGAGCAGTTCGCTGGCCTTTTCTTCTGCGCCAAGCATGCCGCATTCCCTTGGCGTATTGATGATTTCCGCGCCGAGCGCTTTCAGCAGGGTCTGTTTTTCCTGAGAAAAATTACCAGGGATTACAAAGATGGTTTTATATCCCCGGTTCAGGGCGGCAAAGGCGATGCCGAGCCCGGTATTTCCGGCGGTCGCCTCAATAATGGTTCCACCGGGCTTCAGAAGGCCCCTTTTCTCGGCATCCCTGACCATATACAGGCCGGTCCGGTCCTTTACGGAACCGCTGGGATTCCAGAGTTCCAGCTTGGCAAAGACATGAACGCCTTCCGGAAATCCAAGATGGGTCAGACGTACCAGCGGGGTATGTCCGATCAGATCCTGCATAGACTGATAAACTGCCATGAGATGACCTCCTTATACTGTGCCTGCCATGAACCCACGATCAGGGTCAACCGGCAAATCATCGATATGTTCAATCCCTTTGGAAAAACGGATCCGGATATCCGGGACACCTGTCTGTGTCCGGATATGCCTCTTCTGATGCTTTCTTCACGGCTCCGGTTCCACCTGAAGGGCATCGTTAAAGATGTTGTTGGCGATCATGAACACTGCCATGGTGGTCATCACCACGATGGTTTCATCGTCGAATACAGCCCGAAGCCGGGCAAATAATTCATCCGGTATCTCCTTGGGATTTCGCGCTACCGCGCGTCCGTATTCGATCATCAGTGTTTCTTCGGGGGTAAAATCAAAGCTGTCAAAATCAGTGATCCCCATATTCCGAAGAAGTTTTCCAAAGTAGGTCGTACAGACAATGCAGTCGTTCTGGACAGAAATCGCATATTCAAACAGATCCGCGGCCCGCTTGCCCACCAGCCGCTGCAGTTCTCTGTCCACCGCATAGGAACGGACTTCCAGCGCTTCGAATGCGGCTGCATTGTACAGAAGTGTTTTCTTTTCATTTGTCAGCCGATAGCCCTGCCGCAGATGTTCTTCAACTGCGGCCTGTGCCTCGGGTGACGCTTCAGCAGGGGTTAAGGGTGTGATGCGTGGCATAAGTTTTCACTCCTTCCGGATGATAAAAAGACCGGCATGGCAGCATTTTTGCTTAACCATGCCGGTTCTTTTGCATGATGTCAAAAATGCAGACGGATCATTTTTTTACCCTGTCTGCATGAACAACAGCTTGAAGAAAGCTTCTACGCGCAGACGGGCACAGTATGATTCATGCACATGCAACACATCTGACAGCAGAACACAGGCGTATGGAACATGCGGTGCACCTCCTTCAAAATATATCGATATTCTAGACTTTAATATATATAAAGTCAATAAACAAAGTAGATTTTGCTTAAAAAAAGCGGAAGAACGAGGCTGTTTCCAGTGCAGCCAGGTGACGCTGGAACATTCTCTTGCAGGAAATGTTTGCTGCTGCGGATCATCTGTATGAAACAGATGGAAAAAGTTGAAGAAAAATCAACACTCACAGCATCATATGATGGGGGATATTCAGCATGTACGGGTTCCTGATGCACTCGGATGGATACGGTTTATATCGATGCCTGGCTGATACTGTCCTGCTCTGTACGCTGTGCAGGCATGCAAAAGGGGCTGCTGCAGATGATGGTGATTCTGCAGCAGCCCCGCGTTTTATGGGGTTGTGTTTTTGCTGTAATGGAGAATGGTTCAGTTGAAATCTGTCCGGATGACATACATCGTGGTGGTGTCCCAGTCTTCAGTGCGCAGATCGTAGCCTGCAGACTGATCCTGGCCTGCCATCTGATCCCAGGCCTCCAGTACCGTCGCAGCGTTTTCTGTCAGCACGGGAAGGAGTTTTTCGGCTGCGGCCTTTTCGGCACCGGTCACCGTTGTCACAAGCGTGTCAGTACCGGTATCATGCAGCGCCGCCGCACCGCGTGACAGGTCTGCGGCTCCGGCTGCAGCCTGGTCTACGCCGGCTGTGTAGGTTTTCAGGCCGGTTACAAACGCGCCGACCTGATTCAGCTGATCCAGCAGTCCCTGCAGGGAATCATGCGCTGCCTGTGCCTGAGCCAGTTTTGCTGTCACCGTTTCGTCGGAGGCAAGCACTTCATCCGTCTTCTCAGATACCAGTTTTTCAATCTGCTCGGCTGTCTGGGTTTCAGTCAGCTTTTTCACAGTGTCTGTCTCCATCTGAACATCGACAGCTGCCTGAACCTGCTGCTGTACCGCTTCATCCACTTTGCCGGCCCTGACAGCTTTCAGATAGGTTTCGGCATCCATGTCCATGCCGGCTCCTGCCAGCACCTGGGTGAGCACCTCTGCGCGTACAGCTTCTGTCACAGCGCTGCGGATCTGATCTTCTTTGGCCTCAACCTGCGGGCGGACCACAGCTTCCACCTGGGTACGGGCGGCGGCAGTCAGCGTTTCGCTGTCAAACTGAGCGGTCAGGGCAGTCAGGGTATCCGCGTAATTCTCCG
>CACYNZ010000164.1 GCA_902775835.1 uncultured Eubacteriales bacterium
TGATTATTGTTAGAAACAATGGATGGATAAAATATCAGAGCCTAAGAAATACACCACTTAAACAGAACGAACCAAGCCAAATTAAGAACGATTTGATATTGAATGATTATTTATTCAGTGTCAGAATTTAAGAGCAACAATATAGCTGTTAACCGAGTTGTTGTAGGTTCGAGCCCTACCTGGGGAGCATTAAGGCTTGTCAATGTGACAGGCCTTTTTTGTGTCTGAGTGACGCGATGGAACGAAACCTTTATACGAAGAATTGAAGTATGAGCCAGGATTTTCTGGCAGCTGAAACAGTATGGAGCTGACACACAAGATTCATTCATGTTTTACAGGATGGGCTGGATGATAAATTCTTAACGGATCAAAGGATGTATACCATTTCAGCCCATATTGGGTTTATGCAAAGTGCTATCTATGATAAGATTTTGTATATGAAATCGTATGGTGGAACTGAGCCTGCGGATGCAATGAAATGTATATTGTTTAGTGCGAGAAATTGAGAATGGCGTTACGAGCTATGGATGACGGTGCATAATCGAGGAGATGAGAATAGGCATGAAAATATTGTTGTTTGGAGTTTCAAACGTAGGGAAAACGACTGTGGGGAAACAATTAGCCGAGCGGCTTGGATATATGTTTTACGATCTTGACGAAGAAATCAAAAAATATATGAATATGACTTTGGAAGAATTTACCAATACATCTGACTTGGAATGGAGGGACCGGAAACGCGGCATAGTGATGAAGCACATCTTGGACTTGAATGAAGAACTTGTATTGGCGGTTACACCGATTTCCTATACTGGTAATATTTCGAGAAGTATTCATGCAAGTGATAGTTTGCTTATAGAACTATATGATTCACCGGAAAATATATTCTCCAGACTCGTCTTCAGCGATGAGAATGATCATGTATATACGGATGACGAATATAAAGAACGTTATAAACAGTATTATCTGAAAATGATTAGTGAAGACCTTGAATGGTATGGAAAGACTTACCGGAGGCTAAAGATTCAGAACAGGGTATATATGAATAATGATTCTCCGGAAAAGGTCGTGGATAAGATACTGGATACAGTTTTGCCGAAGTACAGCAAAGGAAATGCATGATCTATAAATGCCATGACGGTACTTGTGGGATATTTACAATGCAATTTGGATAAGTTTTTTCTGTTTTAGGATGATTTTCTTCCTGAGGATCTGGCGGACCATGTAAAAAATGCCAAGGACGTTTCGTATGCTGGCAGGAGGTTCCGGTTGCGAAGAACTCATCCGCAGGAATTTCTTCGCATGCCTTGGCCCGAGCCAAACCACGAGCCATATTTGCATTGAATTCATCTTTACTCATCTTATCAAGAGGAAGCGGCCTATTTGCTGGAACTTGGCGGACGGAACGGCACTCCTCTCCACAGGATGATCTGCTGGTATAACATATTATTGGCGTTTGAAAGCGGTGATTCCAAACTGCGCAGAAAACTCCTTCTGCTTCCACGTTGTTTTCGGGTTCTGCTTTTCAAAGAACCACTTTACTTGCGTCTATTCAACTACCGCAGTTTATAGCACTCATTCTTTTCGAAAGCTTCTATTTGATTGGGAACTGCTTCTGTTTGCTCCTGGTCAGTTTTTTTTCTGCAGATGAACCTTTTGCTTTCGAAAAGCGACTTTACAGGTGAAAACCGGTTTTCAAGCACAAAAGAAGGGAGGTTAAGCCCGTGGATGAATTTGAAACACTGCTCGTTTCCAGCAAAACAGCGGTGGAGAGATGGCTCAAGGCACGTATCAGCAATCGTGCGGATGCTGAAGATATCCTGCAGGAGACGTGTCTTGCTGCATTCCGGGGCTTTGCAGGACTCCAGAACAAAGCATCCTTCCTTCCGTGGATTCTTGGCATTGCAAGACGAAAATGTGCGGATTGGTACCGCGTTCAGGCGAAGAACCGTACTGTACCTATGGATCACCTGCCGGACCAGCCAGAGACCGTACCTGTGGATTCTGCTGTAGAGGAGACACTGGACAGTCTCCCCGAGAAAGACCGGCAGATGCTTCGTCTGTTCTATCAGGAAAGGCTGTCGCAGAGGCAGATCTCCGATCAGCTGTGTATTCCGGAAGGTACTGTCAAAAGCCGGATGAACGCGGCAAGAACAAGATTCCGGGCCGCATACCCGTATCCGCCCAAAGGAGAAAGTATCATGAAGCATGAAGAAAAAAAGTCTTTACCGAAATATCTGCCAGAGTATTCGATTGTGTGGAAAGAAGAGCCGCCTTTTGCAGTCAGGTGCGAAGAGATGACCGGATGGTTCATTGTTCCGCATATTGGAGAAAGCCTTGTCTGGGGCATGTATGATTTACCGTCACGGGAGCTTGATGTCTCCTATGAAATGACTGTTACAGGTCCGGCAAGGGTACATGGACTGGAGGGCGTGGCAATCCGGGCAAAGGTAATGTCGCCGCAGACTGCGATCGCTGAAGGCAATCCGATGAACGATGCTGTTGCTGCATCCAGCGGCGGTCAGGAGGAATGGACGTTTATTGCGCAGGAGAAGGACGGCTTTACCCGTTTTCTCTCTGCGGAGCATATCGAAGAGGGCACTAGAACACTGACTACATTCCTTGACGGCAAAGAGTTCATGGACAATTGGGGATTTGGCGAGGATAACTGTGGAACACCGATCGATCGACAGGCAGAAGGAAAAATCATAAAGAAGGGCTCAACGATCACAACAGCCTGCGACAGGGCTTTCATGGACATCGTAGGCAGATGTGAAGTGACAATCGGCGGCAGGGCCTATGATACGGTCTGTCTGATGGATCTGGGCATGTATGAGGAAGGCATGGTGAGCGAGCAGTATCTGGATCGGGATGGCCGCACAGTACTCTGGCGGCGGTTCAATCAGGACGATTGGGCGATTGAACGCTATGGTAAAAAGTGGTCGGAACTTCTCCCGAACAATGAACAGATGACCATCAATGGAAAGCAATATGTGCACTGGTATGACTGTATCTGCCTCAGGTAAGAATCCATCAGACAGCAAAGCGCCGCATCAATGCGGCGCTTTCTTTTCCAGGCCCGCCCTGCGAATATGCACAGGGCGGGCTAAATTGTCACATGGAAACGGATTGATCAGGAATGCCTGCAGTCACAGCAGATTTGGATGTTTATCATACATCGGAAGTGTACTGTTCAGCAGGAGGATCAACCGTTTCCCCTGTCTCCAGGGCCGTGTATGTCGATACTCTGTTCATGTTCCGGGTCCCCTGCATCCAGGAAGGAGACACGCCATCCATCCCTGACATCGGGGTCTGCCATAAACCAGACGGTCCACTTGAGCTTTTCTGTTTCCATTCCCGCATCCAGGCGCTGACAGAGAACGCCAACGGTGCTTTCAGCAGCATAGGATTCCGCCTCCGGCGGCAGTTTCTCCCTTGCAAGGGCGACTGCTTCATCCCTGGTCATCTCATCCTCTCCGGGCACGCTTCGCCCCGAGCTTTTGAAGACGGATGCCTGAACGTCCAGAGGCCAGAGGCAGTCATTGATTCCGTATTCTGCCTGGGCATTGCCCATGGCCACCATGTCCACATCATACATGGATTCATCGCTGCTGAGGTTCTGAAGAGATTCCGGTAAGGGTTCCGTGCCGCTGGAGTCCTTCTCTTCCGTGCGCACTGCCATGCCGTTTTTATCCAGTTCCACTTCAAAGTCCGGGAAATCAAGCCATTGACTCAGGAAACGGACTGTGTGATCCTGAATGTCTGTCTGCCAGTATCGCAGATCAAAGATCGGAAGGCTGTCCAGTTCGGGCATATCAAAGCTCATATCGGAAAAGCGGTGCAGCACGGCAAGCCTGGCTATATACAGCGGACCGTTCTCCTCCATCTCCAGATGCGACCAGATGCGCCGGAGGGTGATCATGTGGAAGCTGGGCTCAAGGTCCGTGTGATCGCTCTTGTACATGTCCAGATCCGTCATGTCACCGGTTACGGCGTCGATTTCCACCACAATGGAGTCCATATAGCTTTCATCCCAGGGAAGCAGCCGGAATTTCCATATTGGATGCGGCTGGGCATCAATGAGAGAAGCGCAGTTCACATCCCCCAGATGAACGCCTGATTGCCGGAAGGCCTGTTCCTCGGCTTCCGTACGGGTGAGGAGTCCTTCATGCCAGGCAATCCAGGGTGTGGCCTTCACCACGCGGCCTTCCATCGTGGAAGCGGGTAGATCCGCGGCGCGTCCGGCGATTTCCGCCCAGGTGCCGCTGTCCCATGTATCATACCATCCATACTGACCGCGGTACCGGGCGAGAATGTTGTCGGCGGTGATTTCGTCCACGTCGGTGCTGACAATGGTTACCCCGTGGGTGGCATCGTCCACGTGCGCTTCACACCTGCCCCAGTCCATGGTATGGCTGATAAAACTCACCCGCCAGCCCATGGGATCCGTGGTCCGGAAGGTCGCGGAATGATACTTTTCCGGATCCTCAAAGGGCACATCCCGGCCGGTCTGGTTCCGGATGCCTTCGGCGGCAAGGGAAACCGCTTCCTCTTCCGTCAGGGAGTAGACAAATCCGCGCTCCTCCGGCGTCCGCGGGGGCTCCGTTTCCACGGAGTGGACGTCGGTTACATTTCCGCTTCTGTCCAGGGAAGCTTCATAGATGATGCCCTCTTCCCGGGCCCTGGGCTGGCAGGATAAGCTCCAGGCAGATTCCGCGGAATCCGGCAGATAGCTGAGACGCAGAGCGAACTGTTCCCGGTCTTCCAGGGGCAGGTCTTCCCCGAATCTGGCCCGGATGGCATTCAGCATCAGCTTTCGTGCTTCCTCTTCCGAGAGATCTTCAGGACCGGGAAGCACCACATGGTTTTCCGCGGCCCAGCCGATGGAAACCATCATATCCTGGAACCAGTGCTGCTCCGCCAGCGTCCATTCCGGATAATTTCCGCCGAAGGCCACGCGGCAGACGGCCATGATGGCCTCCTCCTCGTCATACCCTTCACCGTTGCGGATGGCTTCCATGATGGCGTGGTTTTCGTCCAGGTCAATGCCGTTTTCATTGCACGCCTGAATGAACGCGGCCAGCTCCTCCGGCGAATAGTCCATTTCAATGCGCCACTCCGGATCATTTCCCTGGGCCATGGGTACGGCCACCTGCTCCACGATCTCCTTCGGGGAGAGGAGAGCCACGGCCAGCGCGGTCACGGCAATCAGGACCAGTATAATGGCCAGCACAAGGCTGACTGACAGCTTTTTTTTCACGACGGGTTCACCTGTCCTTTCACGCTCTATGATCTGCTGCGCCAGCCAGGGATTCTCCCGCAGACCGGACAGGGTGGTATCAATGGCTTCGTGAACGGCTTTTCTTGTCAGTTCTTCACGCATGATCCTCCCTCCTTTCCAGAACTCTGCGCAGCAGCTGCCGGCCCTTTTCCAGCCGGCTGGATACGGAGGACTGGGCAATGCCCAGTGTCTGGGCGATCTCCGTGGTATTCATGTCCTGATAATAATAGAGCATCAGCGCTTCCCGCAGCTTCCGGGGCAGGCTCATCAGAGCGAGGGTCAGCTCCACTTCGTCATCCGCCGGCTGGACAACCGGCTCCGGCAGGCTGTCCAGGGATACCCGACGGTCCATATGCCGGAACCAGGCACCCCGCCGCATGTCGCGGCAGGTATTGAGCGCAATCCTGCACAGCCATGTCTTCTCACTGCTTTCACCCCGGTACTGAGCATAGGCGCGGTAGGCTTTCAGGAATGTTTCCTGTACCGCATCCTCAGCCAGGGATTGGTCCTGAAGCTGCATATAACACAGCCGCAGCAGGGCTGCCTGATGCTCGATCACCACACGTTCGATAAACGCTTCGCGTTCGCTGCCCGGATCCTTGACAGCATTCATCCGGTGATCACCCCCTTCAAAATAATAGACGATGGAAAAGGCGGTTTTCATCGATGTTTTCAAAAACGGACAGCCGGGAACAGATCCGCCTGCCAAACGGCGGCATGCGGAAGCATGCTCGGACCATGACATCCTGGAAACACGGAAAGTGCTGTCAAGCAAAAGTGAAAATGTCCCGAAAATCATGAAACATTAGCGGCAGAATTTTACCATGTTTGGCAATTCTGCCGCGGCTTTTTTGCCCGCCCCCCGCAGCTGGCCGGGTGCCAATCCCGTAATCCAGCCTTTCAGGCTGGCGGGATTGTCGCCCGGCCAGCTGCGGGGGCGGGCTAGTTAGTTGACAACCATATCAGCTGTCAGCAAGTCCAATCGGGTCTTTTTACGTTACGCTCCCCCTTTTTTAGCCAGGTGGAACGGCGCTGCCCTTCCACTGGGCAATAGGGTTTTTCCGTGGCCTGTGTCAAGGGCAGCTATTTATCCTTCCCACCTTCGGGGGGCCCAACCCCCTCGGCGTGAACATAAAGCCGCTGCCGCTTCGCGGTACCCCTTGACACAGTCCCGCTCCCTTTTCACGTGCTTCCTTGCTTTTGACTTTCCCCACAGGCCCTCAAGGGGCCCAATCCCTTTTCGGGCCTTTCGTTTTTTCTCTTCCCATATCTCTTTTCGACATTCCTGACAGCCTTTTCATGCTGTCAGGAATGAAGCTGACCACATAGAATGCATCGATCCGGGCTTTCAGGCAATCTGGTGTCCGTTCACCAGATTGCTGTTCACACATTGTTCCTGCAGCTGGTCCAAATAGCTGTCTGCTTTTTCCAGTTCCATTTTCATCCTGTGCTTCTGCGACTTTGCATGTTTTTCAAATGCTGAATAACGCCAGGGATGATTAAACGGCGGAATCCATATCTTTTTCTGCTCAGGTTTCAGGTAATCGTAGTCCAGGTTTTTGGATTTTTCCGCCTGAACTGGAACCAGTTCCAGTTTGAGCAGGCGTTTGTCATTGACATTCGCGTACAACTGATTATCGAATGTCTTTATTACGGTCACTTTTGTGTGGTCTTTGTAATTCTGCTGTACGCCATTTTCGTCCAGAAGCTTCCATGTTTTTTTCTCATACCGAATACACTGACCAATCATGGACCGTGTACTGAGAATAGAGCAGATCAGGTTTGCATCTTCTTCTGTGATTTCTTTCCCGTTTAATTGCTTTTCAAACACATTTTTGCTAGGATCTAATGGCAGCGCGAGTTCGTCGTTAAAGAGTTCATCCAGGTGGTCAGCCAGATACTCATTGGCGCTCTCGATGTCTGTTATGCCTTCCTTTCTGAACAGGAAAGGAAGGCGTCCTTGTAATGTCTCGTTCAGACGCTCAACTCTCCCCTTCGCCTGTGGGATACTGGTTGTATTGATCGCAACTCCAAGTATGGAACAGGCATAGGAAAACTGCGTAAATGTGTCCTTCTCCAGCTCCGTCGACTTGCTTCGGACATATTCAAATACCGTTCGTCTGTCTGTGAGAAATGCCACCGGAATCCCATGCTTCAGCAGTATCTGCTTTAATACATGATAATAACCGTTCAACGTTTCCTGTGTATCGAAATATACCCCAACAAGCGCTCCACGTGAATCATCTATGGCAACATGAAGATTCGTTATTTCATCTCCAAACCAGTTATACGGGGAAGCATCCATTTGTATCAACTCGCCAAAATACTTACAACGGGGACGGGTTGAGTGAGCATCCTCCGGGGCAACCCGGCTTTTTTCGTTTTCGATTGCTTCCTGGGGTGGTTCTGGCGTATCCGGGGATGGTTGTTTCGCTTCCTTCAGCTCCTCCGCGGCTGGCTGTGTTTTGATCTCTGCTTTCTTCTGCTGTTCCTGCTCTTTGCGGATACGCCTTCTTTTGGATCGCCACATCTTGGGTGAGTATATTCCCGCTTCTTCCAGAACATAGCGTACAAACTGCTCTGAAACATGTATGTTTTCATATTTTCCAAGCAAAGAGGTAAAATATGAAAAGTTGCAGCCTTCATATTCTTTGAGGTACACATCGACAATAGCCTTCCGAGTATCTTCTCCAATTCTGCAGGCAGGTACTTTTCCGGTGTTTCCATGCAGGAAAAAGCTTTTTCCTTTTTCCTGGTATCCCTTTATCCATCTGTTGACGGTTCTGGATGACACATTAAACCGCATTGCGATGCGGTTTTTATTGCCGCCATGGTCAACCCAGTTCTTGACTGCCTGATACTTCTGTTCCTGCTCCATTGATAAGTCCACCTTTCTGATTTTGGACGCCCCCTTTCTCACACAATAGTCTAGCACATGTGAGATGAGGACATAATCACTTTTGGATAGGTGAGACATTATCACTTTTGGATAATA
>CACYNZ010000165.1 GCA_902775835.1 uncultured Eubacteriales bacterium
AACTTCTCATACTTCGGATAGCTTCCGGCTTCAATGCCGTGCAGCAGGTAATAGTCAAAGTAGCCTGCGCCGGTCTGTTCCAGCTGTTCCCGGAACACCCGCTCCATGTCCTCCCGGGACTCAAAGAAGCCGTAGTGCAGCTTGGTGGCCAGCGTGAAGGAGGAACGCGGATACCGGGCGACCAGTGCTTCCCTGGCCACGCTCTGGCTGGCAAAGCCGTTGTACATGATGGCCGTGTCAAAATACGTAAACCCGTGTGCCATGAATTCGTCCACCATGGCCTTGACCTGTTCCACGTCCACATCCGAGGCCTTTCCGCCGGTGCGCACAGGCAGCCGCATCAGTCCAAATCCCAGTTTCTTCATATTCTCTTCCCTCCATGCGTGAGTTCTGGGAAAATCTTATCATAATTTACCCGCAGCATCCATGGTTTCCGCCGCATTTGCATGGCATAAATCTGCATTTTTCCGCTTTTCTTTTCCCCCTCTTCGGTGTACCATGCTGCATGAAGTGCCATACATCCCGTGAAAGGAGTCCTTCTATGCACCGCTTTGCCGTTCTTTCCGATACCCATGGTCTGCTGCGTCCCGAAGCCGAAAAGGCACTGGACGGATGCGAGGGCATCTTTCACGCCGGGGATGTGGGCAGACCGGAGATTCTTGAACGTCTGGGCAGGCACATGCCCGTCATTGCCGTGCGCGGCAATGTGGACACGGAAGGCTTTGAAGATCTGAGTACGAAGTATGAAGGCACATTTGCCGGCCTCCGCGTGTTCATGACCCACAGGCCGTCGGACCTGCCGGCAGATCTCACAGGCTATGACCTGGTGATCTGCGGGCATACGCACCGCTACCGCCTGGAACAGAACGGGGCACGCACCCTTCTCAATCCCGGCAGCTGCGGGCCGAGACGCTTCCGGCTTCCCGTCACCATGGCCGTGGTGGAAACGGACGGCGGCAGCATGCACGTTGAGCGCATTTCCCTGCTGGAGGAATCCGGTGCGCCGGTGCAGACCGACATGCGCGCCCTGGTGGAGACGGTCATGCGCGATACACAGAAAGGCCGCAGTCCCGAGTGGATTGCGCGCCATGTGCACGCCGACCCCGCGCTGATTGAACAGATCGCCCGGCTCTATGTCACGCATCCCGGCGTCACATCCGACGGTATTCTCACGAAAATGGGGCTTTGAATTATGAAAACAGGACTCGTCATGGAAGGCGGCGCCATGCGCGGCATGTTCACCTGCGGCATCATTGACGTGCTCATGGAACAGAAGATCACCTTCGACGGTGCCGGCGGCATTTCCGCCGGCGCGGTATTCGGCTGTAATTTCAAGTCCGGCCAGATCGGACGCCCGCTCCGCTACAACAAGACCTACGGTTCCGATCCCCGGTACTGCAGCCTGCGCTCCCTGATCACCACCGGCGATCTGTACGGCGCGGACTTCTGTTACCGTGAGCTCCCGGAGCATCTGGACGTGTTCGACCGGAAAGCATTCCGCGAGAATCCTATGCCCTTCTATGTAGGCGCCACAGACATGCATACGGGAAAGCCGGTGTATCACGCCTGCCTGGACGGCGGCGCCGAGGACATGCTCTGGATGCGCGCGTCCGCGTCCATGCCCTTTGTCTCCCGGCCGGTACAGATCGGCGCACATTTGCTGCTCGACGGCGGCATGACAGAGCCCACCCCCTACTTTTACATGGAATCCCTGGGCTATGACCGCTGTCTGGTCATTCTTACCCAGCCCCCGGAATACCGAAAGAAATCCTCCGTAAGCCCTGCCCTGATCCGGCTGATGCTCCGCCGCTATCCCGAGGCCGCCCGGGCCATGATCGAGCGGCCCGATGCGTACAACCGGCATATCGCCGGAATCCGCCAGCGTGAAAAGGAAGGCCGGGTCATGGTGCTGTGCCCGCCCGCGCCCCTGAACATTGCCCGCACCGAGCACCAACCCGATGAACTGGACCGGGTATACCAGATTGGGCGCCGGCTTGCCCTTGAAAAGCTCACCGACATCCGCGCCTTTCTTGCGGCGGGCACCTGTCCCTGAACGCAAAGAATCCCTGCAAAGCCGTTTGCATGACTCTGCAGGGATTCTTTGCGTTTTCAGTCTGTTCAGCCGTAGATCGGGCCGTAGTGCTTACAGGCCGCATAGTCCGCCGCCTGCCGGTCCTGCGTGCCGAAGGCTGCCCAGCAGTGGGGCCGGAACACCTTCGTCTCAGGCACATTGTGCATGGTCACAGGAATGCGCAGCATGGACGCCAGGGTGATCAGCTCCGCGCCTACATGTCCGTACACGGTCACACCATGATTGGCGCTCCAGTTGGCCATCACGGAATACACGTCCCGGAAAGCACCCTCACCAGTCAGTCTCGGCGCGAACCAGGTAGTGGGCCAGGTGGGATCCGTGCGCTGGTCCAGGGCATTGTGCACTTCGTCCGGCAGCACCACCGTGGTGCCTTCCGCGATCTGCATCACCGGTCCGAGACCTTCCACAATACTGATTCGCAGCATGGTCACCGGCACTTCTGCCTGGGTCCGGAAATGGGAGGAGAATCCGCCGCCGCGGAAATACTGATAGTCCGCCCGGCACCAGTCCGTCGCCTCGAGGCACGCGCGGATATCGCTTTCCGTCATGTCCCAGAAATGCTTGTGGCAGTGATTTCCGTTCTCGTCCACACAGGCCGCGGTTCCGTCCAGGGCCGTGGCACCGGAATTGATCAGATGAATGAAGCCGCCGCCGGCTTCGCCTGTCACTTCATACCCGGTCACGCGCTTCACGGCGTCCGGGCTCCAGTAGGTGCGCACATCATGGAAGCAGGGGGCTGTCTGGGAGACGAGGGTGGCGAGCATCATGGAAATGCCGTTGAGCGTATCGTTCTCCGTGGCGAAAGGCGTGGGCATCTTCGGTCCGTTCCAGTCAAACGTGGACGCCATGATCGCCTCGGTGAAGTCACCGTTGGGCAGCCAGTCCGTCCACTGCCGCTGGCCCTGGAAACCGCCGACCACGGCATTCTTGCCCAGTGCTTCCTCATGCCAGCCCATTTCATCCAGCTTCGGATTCCCGTACAGGATATCCCGGACAATCAGGGACATCTTTGCGATGAACTCCCAGTCCTTGTCCGGCGGAACCACCTTGCTCCTGCGCACGATCTCAATGAAATCCTTGCCCGCGTTCTTGTCAAAACCCTCACGGCAGTTGGCATGGATCCACGCAAGCGCCTTCTCGTACTCCGCCGGATCATAGATGCCCAGCGTCATGCGGCGCAGGATCTCCGTCATGTCCACCCATTCGGCGCGGATGCCGAAGTACTTCTGCATCATGTTCGTATCGCAGTAGGCGCCCATGATACCCATGGCCACGCCGCCGATGTTCACATAGGACTTGTTCCGCATCCAGCCCACTGCCACAGCGCCCCTGGCAAAGAGCAGGATTTTTTCGCGCACGTCCTCGGGGACCTCCGTATCCGTCATGTCCTGCACATCATGGCCATAGATGGAGAACGCAGGCAGGCCCTTCTGCGCATACGCCGCCAGTACGGCCGCGAGGTATACGGCTCCGGGGCGCTCGGTGCCGTTGAAGCCCCAGACAGCCTTGATGGTATGCGGATTCATGTCAAAGGTTTCCATGCCGTAGCACCAGCAGGGCGTCACGGTCAGTGTGGCCACCACATTCTAGGTGGAGAAATACTCTTCACAGCGCGCCGCCTCGGCTCCGCCGCCAATGGTGCAGGGAGAAATGACCACCTGGACCTTCTCGCCGTCGGGATAGCGCAGGGTCTCCATGATCGCCTTGGCGCTTCTGGCCAGGCCCATGGTCTGCTCTTCCAGGCTCTCGCGCACGCCGCCCCAGCGTCCGTCAATGGTCGGCCGTATGCCGATTTTCGGATAGTTCATGTCCATCCTCCTTCAATCTCTGTTCAGCTGTCATCCGGAAAGATCAGAAGCTTTCCGGTCCGGTAGATTCATTATCGGCGTTCCTGCACGGCATGTCAAGATTCCGCACGTCATGTTTCCGCGCCTGCGGGGAAAACACAGAAAGCTCCTGCCTTTTTCCGTCGGGCAGGAGCTCACCTGTTTTCTGTAAGTGCCGGTTCGATGATCAGGTTTTTCCGCTTCCGGCATACATGGCATCCAGGATGTCCACCAGTTCCCTCCAGGGCGTTTCCTGGAGCCGGACTTCGTCGCCGAACTCCATGACCTGCGTCAGTCCCGTGCCGGAGGGCCACTCCGGAAGACCTTCGCCGTTGGGATCCCCGGTGCGGATGAAGTTCACATAGTACTGCTTCATGATCCGGCTCAGCTCCCGGTCCCCCGCGTCAAACAGCCGGGAATCATCCGGAATATTGCCGTACAGATAGATTTCCTCCCCGCTGTGCCATGCGCCGAGCCGGCCGTTATCCTTGACAAAGTGATACATGTACGACGGCAGCCCGTCTGCCTGTGCCTGCCGCTCCCAGCATATATGCCCGTAGACAAACAGGATCACGCTGTCAATATCGTTCCAGTTTGCCTTCGCCTCTGCGTCCGTAGATGCCGGGTACAGTTCCAGCACGCGGTCCGCATAGGGCGCGGGAAAGGCCGCGCGGATCTTCTGCTCATAGTTTTTCAGGGACGCACTGGAAAAAAGTGTAAACGGAGCGGCTTCCTCACGGTTGAACCCGTGCATGATGGCTTCCGCGTTCCCGCTTCCATGTTCATAGGTTTCCCAGGGTGTCTCCGTCAGCACATACCCGTCCACCGTCATATGATGGTGCGCGGAAAGCTCACCCACGATCTTTTCCGCGGGAATCGCGCGCAGTTCCTCCAGGCTGTCGGCATTCAGACGCGCCTTTGTCTCCTTCCCCGCCCTGAGCGCAGCTTCCATGCTCCGGAAGGAATGCGCAGGCCGCGGCGCGGTCACGGTGGAGCTCTCCCCCACCGCCCGGCGGAACAGTCCCTTGGCCAGCGGAGACGTGCACAGCGCCGTCACGCAGGCAGAGCCCGCGGACTCCCCGGCCAGGGTCACGTTCCCTGGGTCCCCGCCGAAGGCCGCGATATTCTCCTGCACCCATTTCAGAGCCAGGATCTGATCCAGGAGCCCGTAATTGCCTGTGGTCCCGTTGGGCGATTCCGCCGCCAGGGCTTCATCGGCGAAAAATCCGAAAACGCCCAGCCGGTATCCCATATTGACCACCACCACATTTTCCCGGGCAAGGCCTTCACCGCTGTAGTCGGCGAACCAGGGGTGTCCGGTCTGCAGCGAGCCCCCGTACACATACACGAGCACCGGCAGTTTACTCACGTTCCCGGCCGGCTTCCAGATATTCAGGTACAGAGAGTCCTCACTGGTCATGGCCCGCCAGTTGTCATCCAGGGAAATCTCATAGTCGTGATACCCGACAATCGAAGCCAGGGAGTCGTAGATGGGCAGATTCTGCGTCTGCATGGACATGGGCGCGAAATGATCCGCCTTCAGCACGCCCTCCCAGCTTTCGGCAGGTACGGGTTCCTTCCATCTCAGGTCTCCCACCGGCGGCTCCGCGTACGGGATTCCGGCATAGACCTCCACTTTCCTGTCCGCCGTATACACGCCGGTGAGATCGCCCTGGCTCACATGCACAATCCCTGTCTCCCCGCCGGACAAGTCCACGGCCGGCGCCGCCTTTTCCGGGGGCCAGGAAACCCACAAGACACAGTCGAGCACAAGAAGCAAGGCACACCAGGCAAGAAAATGTACGCCTTTCCCGGCCGTTTTCAGCACATGTGCGCGCACTGCGCAGAACCCGGCAAATACCACCGCGGCCAGCACCCAGCCCAGAATCGTATGCTTTCCGAGCTCAAGCACGGCGGCACAGATCCAGTGCCAGCACGCCCAGAAGTACGCGCCACAGAATCTTTTCCGGCCTTCTGCCTGTTTTCACGGTTTCCATGCCCTGTCACGCTCCCGCCTCTGTTTCAAAGCTTGCGATATACACCGTGTCCTCCGGCGTATGCAGACCCGGGTCCGCCAGCATGAAAGCGGCCTTTCCGCCAGTCATGTTCACGCCGCGCACAAAATGGCACATGGCAATGCCCATGTCCACCTTCTGTATATCCCAGCCCTGCGCGTCGGTAAAGCCCCGGCTTTTCTTCTCATAGAAGTGCACCCGTTTTCCGTCCACAATGACGCGCCAGGGCTGCCTGTTGACCGCGGAAGGCGCCCATCTCACCATCTCCAGGGCGTCGCGCAGCGCTCCGGCCTTTTCCGGCGTGAGCGGACTCTCAAACGAGCGGTCAAAGCATATGGCAGAAAACGCCTCCCGGCTGTCTGCCCGGATGCCCTTGCGCATCATGGTCTCCCGCACGGACATTTTCCTTGCGGGATAGCCCACCGGGCTCACGCAGGGCATGACATATCCCTCGCTGATGTCCATGGCCCTCTCGAAGGCCGCCCGGTCCATGGTGCCCGCAATCCATGTCGTGCCCAGGCCCATGCGCTCCGCTTCCAGCACCACCGTCTCAAAGGCATATCCGAACGCCTCCTCCGCGTGCTCCACCCTGCGCATTCTGCCGGCAATGAACGTGTCCGCTCCGATGATCACCGGCGTGCTCAGACCGTCCCGGGACAGGCTCAGAAGCCGGAACTCAATGGGCAGCCCATAGGGATTTTCGGCGCTCTGCGCACACGCCATGAGCCTGTCCGCGTCTTCCTGACTCAGCGCCCGTCCGTCAAATGTACGCACGCTCCTGCGGTGCCGGACCAGTTCCATTTCATTCATGATCGATCCTCCGTTTCCCCGGCGTGCACACGCCTCCCCGAAATCCCGGGGAGGCGCGCATGCCCGTCATTCAGTTTTTGCTGCCCCAGATCTTTTCACACGCGTCCATGAGCACTTTCCAGTCCTCCGGTCCGAACCCGTGACCGCCCGGCCGGAAAAGTGCGAGATTATGCCCGCCCAGCAGGTCAAAGGCCGGCTGCGCTGCCTTCCATGTCAGCTCCGTGCCGCCCGGATTGGACCAGGCATCGTCCAGACCCTCAATGGAAACCAGGCTGCGCGGTGCAATCAATGCCTTCAGCGTATGGGAGTCCAGCGGGAACTCCTCTTCAAGCCCCATCTGCGTCGGGTCCGGCTTCGGCCACCAGCGGGAGAAATTCCCGGTCCACCAGTACGGGAACACGGACCCGATGCGGCCCAGGGACTCCACTTTCGTCACATCCTGACAGATTCCGTCCCGGGTGGCCAGATACCGGAAGCATCCACAGCCGCCCGCCCCGGAGCATACCGGCGCACAGATACTGAAGCCCTCATCAAAGATTCCGGCCGCCAGCGCCGCCTTGCCGCCCCGGGAAAAGCCGGTGCACACAAGCCGGTCCGGATCCACATTCTCCCGTGTCAGCAGCGCGTCGGCAAGAAGCGAATGGGCCCAGCCCCACGCCCGGACCGCACCCCAGTCATATCCCGGGTATGCTTCCGCCGCCATGTTCCGGCCGCCATTGCGGTCCTCCACGATCTGCTCCCGCTCAAAGCCCGCAATGCTCAGGCCGCGGTTCACCACCGCGTCCTCACAGGGACAGCTTTCCCAGTCTTTAGACGAAAACTGGTTCCAGGTAATGGCCGGATATGTTCCCGGTGCGGAGGGCGACAGCACCACCGCGTCAAAAGACCATTTCCCGTCCGGTCCGTAACAGATCCGCAGCATCTCCCGTTTTCCCCTGCCCTGCCACAGTTCTTCCTTATCCACCACTTCACAGGCACATTCCGCCTTTTCCGGCGCATGCCCGTACAGGCATGATTCCGCAAGCGCCATCCATTCCCGGTGCACTTCCGTCCACTCCGGCATGGGCCTGAGTTTAAGATCCGGCAGTACAGTGTTCATGCTGCTGTCTCCTTTCCTGTTTCCGCAGATTTTATCCTGTCAGTTCCTGATTTCCGGTGCATGCGGCCGCTGCATCCCGGCATCCGCTCTGTTTTTTCTCAATCCCTGCAGTTTGTGCCTGTATCGTATCACAGCCGCCCTTTCATGACAAGGACTGCCCTGACTGGCCACTATTGTACGTTTCCTGTTTTCTCCACGAACATGCTTGACCGTTTTGTTAAATTTTGGTAATATAATCGTAACAAATTCGTTTCCATCCATTATATGGTTTGAGTGTCAAAACACCGCTCTGAAAAGCTCAATGTCCTGAAATTCTGTCCAATGTCTCCACTCTTAACAAGAATACTTCGAATGGTTCGTATTT
>CACYNZ010000166.1 GCA_902775835.1 uncultured Eubacteriales bacterium
CATCAGCGGGGTCATCACCGACGAATCGCTGTGGTCCAAAAGAGGAACAGACGAGACGGAAGGAACCCAGATCGACCTTATTATTGAAAGAAACGATCACGTAATCAATATGTGCGAAATCAAATTCTACAGTGAAGAATTCACAGCTGACAGAGAATGTCATTTCTCTCTTGAACGCAGACAGCGGCTTCTTCGAGACATCGTTTCTCCAAAAACCTCCATATACAATACATTGATTACCACATTTGGCCTGAGACGCGTGGAATACTTTGGTGATTTTATGAATGTTATAACCCTGGATGATTTGTTCAAAGCAATGTAGAATCCCTGCCCTGCAGTTACTATGGACTTCAGTGCCAAAAATCAGATCAGGCCTAATTTATTACCTGATAAATACAAAGGATCACGGACCATCTCTTATGTATCCCATAAGAGATGGTCCATGATCCTTTTCCCTGTGTAAATGCCCCGGCAGACAAGTACATGCCCCGGGGGGTACCTCATTCCCGGCAGCGTCATGTCATCCCAGGCGCATACAGCATTCCTGTCTTTCCGTTCCTATCCCTGCGGATCGTCTGCACATGCTCCGTATTAGAACAGGTCTCTCAAAGAAGTGTCAAGAGCGAGAATCGCCATGGCTTCCCTGCCCGGAAGCTGCACATCCACCTGTCCGGATACGTCTTCCATGGTACGGCTGCATGTCATATTCCAAGTATCAATGACATAAATATCATAGGCCGCGTTTTCCGGAAGACGGATATGGGAAAGAGCACTGCACTGAAGGTCCTTGTACCACAGGAACACCTGCTCCCCGCAGTGACCGGCGGCTTCCAGTTCACTCATGCAGAAATCATCCCGCGCTTCCTTACCCATGTCCGCCAGCAGATCCATAAAGAATCTGCGGCTCTCGGGGCCCTGAGCCGCTTTTTCGCGCATCTCCTCATCTGTCACGCCGATACCGCTGTTCCAGCCCCAGTCCAGGGGCTCCAGGGGTCCGGGAAGCCGCTCCATGAGCCGGCGGAGGAAAGCAATCCGGGACACGCTTTCGCCGTGCAGAATGCCGCCCCTTGCCCACCAGACCACTTCTTCCTCTCCGGTAGCCGTGTTCCCGCGTGACATTTCCGTGCCCGGCAGGTATGTCTCGCCATGAGTGCAGTATCCGCCCACCGCGTGCACACGCCAGAATCTCGCCGCCATCTCCCTGCCGGAAATGGACCCCCAGAACTCGGGCAGGTTTCCTTCATAGCAGCACTCATCGATCAGAACCGGCTTCCCGGCCTTCTTGATGCGCTCAGCCGTGCGTGTCAGACACTTGGTCTGAATGGATGCATGGGTGATATTCTTCCGGCTGTAATCCCAGACCGCCAGACAGTTATGACAGCCCAGCATGTGATGATACGGATCATGGGAGGCCACAAACTCCTCGATTTCCTCATAGTCCTTCACGCTCATGTCGCGGCACAGATCATACTCATTGGCAAGACTCCACCAGAGCATGGGGTAGGCGGCAAAGCGGCGCAGCAGATAGTCCAGATAGACCAGATGATCCGCCTGGGGCATGGATTCAAAACCCCAGCGGTCATAGGGATGGAAGAGGATCAGGTCCACCTGAATGCCCATGGCAAAGATCCGCTCCAGCTTGCGCTCAAAGGCATCCCAGAATGCCATGCAGGGCCTGTGGGGATCCCAGGAACCGTCTTCGCGCTTTTCAAAAGCATAGTACTGCGGTTCATTGTGATTGTAGAGATAATGCTTCGGGAACACGCACAGACGCACCTTGTTGAACGGACTCCGCCGCAGGCTTTCCATGGTTTCATCTGTCAGCGCATCCGACTGATGCATCAGTGCGTAGACCGTGGTGCCAAAGGAATCAAAGCGCGTGCCGTCATCATAATACAGATGCGTGCCTCTGGCGCGGACCGGACCATGCGCTCCTCTGGCGGGAAGGGCTTCTTCCTCAAACTCAGCCTTCACCTCACCGTCCACGCATATGTGATAGACACCGGCCTGCAGCGGCAGGAAACGCAGCTGATACGTATCGCCGCCCGCATAAAAGCCCGGAATGATCGTTTCACTGCCGTCGGGAAAACGGACACGGGCCTTCATGGACACCTGTGCCCAGGAGCCCTCAGGCGCTTTGCCCTCAAACGTCCAGGATTTCATCTCATATACATGCATGTACTGTCTTTCCTTTCCCCAAAGCTCGCTGTAACTGGAACCACTATGAGAATTATACAGACTGATCTCAAAAAAGGGAATATCATTTCATTGTGTACACCGGCTACAAAGGAAACTGCTTCTCAGGACAGGCTCTTGTGTTCTTTTCCCGGCAGTGCGTACTGCGCCGATCTGAAACAGCCGTTCCTGAAATCTGTATCCAGGGTGCATGCATGAAAGAGCAGATCGACGCGCCGGGTATACAAATGCCGGGCAGGCAGTACTGACAAACTTTGATTTCATTTCTTGTACAAGTCGTCATGGCATGGTATTCTATCCTAAATGAGCTGAAATCGGAGGTCAGAGAAATGGGAATCTATGTAAATCCGGGCAACAGCGGCTTCCAGGATATCTGCAGAAAGAATTATATTGATAAAACCGGGTTGATCTCACTCATCAACGATACAATCGGCACCTCAGAAAAACTCACCTGTATCAGCCGCCCCCGCAGATTTGGGAAATCATTCGCAGCCCAGATGCTTTGCGCCTATTATGATAAATCCTGTGATTCAAGCGTTCTGTTTGACAGCAGAGAAATCTCCAGATTCCCTTCTTACCGGCAGCACTTGAATCAATACGACGTAATCTATATCGATATGTCAGGCACCTATCCATTCACAGACCATTATCATTCCCTCGTTCCATTTCTCAGCAGAAGAATCACTGAAGAACTGCAAAGCGCCTATCCGCTGCTTTCACCCGGTGAAGATCTTCCCGCCACGCTTGCGCGGGCAGCGGTTCATACAGCTCACAAGTTCATCATGATTATCGATGAATGGGATGCGCCAATCAGGGAAGCGCCGGAAGTCGAAAAAGAATATCTCAGATTTCTGCGCTCCATGTTCAAAAACAGTGGTGTTACCTCTCAGGCTTTCGCTGCTGTGTACATGACAGGTATTCTGCCGATCAAGAAAGACGGTTCCCAGTCAGCCATATCCGATTTTCAGGAATTCACCATGCTGAAGCCTGCTGATTTTGCCAGCTATGTCGGTTTTACTGAGCAAGAAGTCAAGCAGCTTTGTCTTCAGAATCACTCCGATTTTTCTGAGATGAAAAAATGGTATGACGGCTATTCTCTGGGTAATGTTGAATCCATCTACAACCCCAACTCTGTCATGAAAGCCATTCGATTCAGGGATTTTGATTCCTACTGGTCTGAAACTTCCGCTGCCAGCAGCCTTATGCAGTATATCAGCCGAGACCTGGGAGACCTGCGGAAAACAGTGGCTGAACTGATCGGAGGCGTAGAGGTAGATGTGGATACCAAAGGATTCTCCAATGACCTCACAACCCTCAAAAACCGTGACGACATTCTGACTTTGCTCATTCATCTGGGATATCTGGCGTACAATGAATCAACCAAAAAAGCGCGGATTCCCAACGAAGAAGTCCGCCTGGAATTTGTCCGAACCATCCGTGAAGATAAAAACCCGGAAACATTGAAGCGCGTGCAGGAAAGCGATCAGCTTATCTGGAATACCATCCACAGGGATTCAGAAGCTGTAGCCTCCCAGATTGAAAAAGTGCATATGGAAGCCACAAACCCTCTCAATGCAAATCATGAGAATTCTCTGCGCTCCGTTATCCAGCTCGCATACTTCAGTTACAAGGATTACTATCTCAAAATGGAAGAATTACCGGCTGGGCATGGCTATGCAGACATCGTTTATCTGCCCAGGCAGGGAATGCAGGTTCCCGCGCTGGTCGTAGAACTCAAATGGAACCATTCAGCAGAAGCAGCAATTCAGCAGATCAAAAATGGAAAATATCCGGAATCACTGCATGATTACAGCCACGAAATACTGCTTGTCGGAATAAATTATGATAAAAGTGCCCCAGCCGGACATCGTAAATATACCTGCATCATTGAGCCCTGGCATTCCGATGCTTCAGCCCATGCCTAGAGGATGTTCTGTCCATACCGTCCGAGGAGGTCATGTGAATCATGGAAGGCCGCTGATATGCATTGTCAGCGGTTTTCTTTCTTTTGACATGCCTTACAGCTTCTGCTATGATTTTCTTCCGGAAAGGAGGGACACGCAATCAATACCCGGAAAAATACACTTTACAATGTTTCCTATCGGGTTTTTTCCCTGCTTCTCCCCCTGATCACCGCACCGTTCCTTTCACGGACTGTGGGGCAGCACGGCGTCGGACTGTACAGCTACAGCTGGAACATCTCCTATGTCTTTGTCCTGATCGGCACCCTGGGCCTTGAAAACTACGGCGTCCGCGCCCTGAGCCGTGTCCGGGATGATCCGGACAGGCTGGATCGGACCTTTTCTTCGATCTATACCATGCAGCTTCTCTGGGCCGGAGCCGTGCTCCTTGTCTATCTCGGGTATGTTTTCCTGGTGGCCGGTGAAGAACGGGTGATCTCCCTGAGCCTGACCTTCATGAGTGTTTCCTGCCTCATCAATGTGGACTGGGCGCTCATGGGCCTTGACCGGTTCCGTCCCATTGCCCTGCGCAATACATGCGTCAAGCTTCTCGCGGCAGCTGCGGTATTTCTGCTGGTGCGCTCACCGGAGGATCTGTGGATCTATGGTCTGGTCTGGTCCGTATCCACCTGCATCGGCTGTATTTCCTGCTTTGTCAGTCTCCGCAGCACCGTGCATTTCCGTATGGCGCCGCTGCGCGATGCTTTCAGGCACTTTCCGCCCTGCGCCGCCCTGTTCCTCTCGGTCCTTGCCGTATCCGTGTATCGGACCATGGACAAGGTCATGGTAGGTGCCATTTCAGGCATGTCCCAGAACGGACTGTATGAAAACGCGGAAAAGATTGTCTACTGTCTTTCCGGTTTCATCTCCGCCTTCGGCACGGTCATGCTGCCCCGGGCGTCCCATCTGCTGGAAACCGGAAAAAAGGAGGACGTGCTGCGCGGCATCCGCCTGTCCATGCACCTGATTCTGCCCATGACCCTGGCCATGGCGTTCGGACTGGCCGGCGTCAGTGAAGAACTCTGTCCCCTGTTCTACGGCGAGGAATTCACCGCCTCCGGTCCCCTGATGGCGCCCCTGGGGCTGAGCCTTGTCATGATCGGGTTTGCCAATGTCATCCGCACCCAGTGGATCCTTCCCTCCGGAAGGGATCATGTGCTGATCCGGTCCGTGCTCGCCGGCGCCTGCGTCAATCTGGTCATGAACCTGACCCTGATTCCCCGCATGCAGGCCATGGGTGCCGTGATCGGGACGCTGGCGGCGGAGCTCACCGTCCCCATTGTCCAGTGGCTGCATGTGCGGCATGATCTGAACTACCGCACCTACATGAAAACGCTTGGGCTCTATCTCTGTCCTTCCCTTGCCATGTACGCCCTGGTACGGCTGATCCCGGATACATATTCCTGGCCCAATCTCATCCTTCGGATGTTCTGCGGTGCCCTTTTCTTCGGACTCGCCCTGCTTCTCATCTGGAAGCGTTTCCAGCCCGGCATGCTGCGTCTTCTGCTCGGCCGGGGCCGGTCTTCCGGACACTCCGTTTCCTGAAAAACTTATCCACAGTCTCTGCACATCTGTCCATGCCTGGAGGTTTATTATGCGCCGATTTCTGATCCTGCTCCTGCTCGTTTCCCTGCCTGTTATCAGCCTTGCGGATACCACCCTGACCCTTTCCTTTACCGGGGATGTCACCCTGGGCAGTGAAGAATGGGTGCGCCTGAAGGAAAACTCCTTTGACAGCGTGGCTGCCCGTGAAGGCTATGACTATTTCTTCAGGAACTTCACGCCCCTGTTCTCCGCGGATGACTACACCGTGGTCAATCTGGAGGGTGTGCTCAGTGATTCGCCTGCCGGTGAAAAGACCAGCAAGCAGTACCGTTTCCGCGGGCCTGTGGACTTTGCGGACATTCTCGTGCGCTCCTCCATTGAGTCCGTGAACGTCTCCAACAACCATTCCCAGGACTATTCCGCCCAGGGCTTTGAGGATACCAAGAACGCCCTCACATCTCACGGCGTGCACTATTTTGGATATTCCGCCTATGACATCCTGGAAAAGGACGGTATCCGCATTGCCTTCTTCGGCCTGGTCTCACCGAAGTTCATGTCCCATTTCCCGGGATGCAGGGAGGAAATCCGCCGGCTCAAGGCAGAGGAAAATGTCAACTTTGTGGTGTTCACCTTTCATGCCGGTGCCGAATATGGGCGCTACCGCAACAGCATGCAGCAGAACTATGCCCGCAAGGCCATCGACGCCGGTGCGGACCTGGTCATCATGCACCATCCGCATGTGCTTCAGGGCATGGACATTTACAAGAACCGGAGCATCGCATACTCTCTGGGCAACTTCTGCTTCGGCGGCAACACCGCCGTGCGCGCCATTGAAACGGCCCTGCTGCAGGTGGATCTGACCTTTGCCGATGACGGCACCTATCTCGGTCAGCAGCTCCGCATTTACCCGGCACATATATCCGGCACCAATCCGGACAACAACTTCCAGCCTGTCCTGGTCTCCGGCGAAGAAGCAGAAGCTGTCATGAAACTGATTCAGCAGGATACGAAATTTGATCTGGAGCCCTTCAACCCCGAGCTCGGCTACGCCCTGCAGCCCTATCTGCCTGCAGAGCAGTAATCCATGTGCCTGTTACGATAAAACCTGCGGTTTTCTTCCTATTGGAAAAGCCCGGATCACACCGATCCGGGCTTTTCCTGTCCATCATCTGCAGACATATGCGAATATACAAAACTATTCCTGATCGTCAAAGATTTCCGTCCGCATTACCATATCCGGAATCTCATGGATGCTCCGGTCATGATAATAGTACTCCTTGTCCCTTTCGCCGATCTCCCTGCGGACACGGCAGGGATTCCCATAGGCCACCACGCCTGCCGGGATATCATGCGTCACCACACTCCCAGCCCCGATCACAGCATTGTCTCCGATGGTCACACCGGGCATGATGACCACATTGGATCCCACCCAGACGCCATTCCCGATATGGACCGGAAAGCTGTACATGGCGCCCGTCATCCTGAGCTCCGGATCAATGGGATGCCCGGTGGTGCTGATGGTCACATTCGGCCCGAACAGCACACCGTCGAGCACACCGTCGCCGATATAGATCTCACAGTCATCTACAAAGAATGTATTGGAATTGAAATAGCAGAAATCCCCGATATGCACGGTTTTGCCGCGCATGACGGTGATCGGCTGCTGAATAATGCAGTGATCTCCGATCTCCCCGAAAATCTGCTTCTGCAGTTCCCGGCGCTTTCCTTCCTCCGAGGGCCTGGAATGGTTGAAATCGTACATCAGATCCTTTGCACGGGCCTGCTCCTCAAAATAGGCGCCGGTATCATACCAGAGAGATCCCTTCTGCATGCGTTCATCCTGTGTCATGCCATGTTCCTCCTCTTTTCAGTCCTGCGGCATGTTCCTGCCGGCCTTGGGACGTTTTTCCAGTTCCGCTTCCACGTACCGCCGCATCAGCCCATAAGGACTGTAGCAATCCGGCGTATCCAGCCATTCGCTGCTTTTTTTCCGCGGCACGCTCCGCAGGAAGGCCAGCTGCTCCCGGGCCAGTCCGTGGCTCAGGGGCGTCCGGCAGTCACGGCAGCACAGACCGCCGCCGTTTTCAAAGAACAGGGGTTCCTCTTCCCCGATCACCCGCCCGCACTGATGACATGTTTCCAGTTCCGGTCCGAATCCCAGAATCTGGCTGTAGCGAAGGAAAAAACCGGTCATCAGGGGACGGATCGGCTGATCCCGATACGCGAGATTGGCCAGGGCATGCAGAAGCAGCATGAACAGTGCCTGGTTCCCCTGTCCCGGCATGATGCAGCTCTCACACAGGGAAAGCAGGTAGGAACCCGCTGTCAGCTTCTCATAATCCTCTCTCAGGCCGTAGAAGCTTTCCGTCAGCGTTGCCCCGGTTACGGTGAGCCGGCCGTTCTTCTCATAGAGCGTATACTCCCCCAGCGCAAAAGGTTCCGAAGCCGCAAGCAGGCGGGCTTTGGGTTTCCGGCAGCC
>CACYNZ010000167.1 GCA_902775835.1 uncultured Eubacteriales bacterium
ATTTTGGACGCCCCCTTTCTCACACAATAGTCTAGCACATGTGAGATGAGGACATAATCACTTTTGGATAGGTGAGACATTATCACTTTTGGATAATAGCTCGGACCATGACATCCTGGAAACACGGAAAGTGCTTGACATATGGAGCGTACGGCCATATATTGGATACAGACAGAAGAAAGGAGGCCTTCCCGTGATGCAGAAGATGAACAGAATGCCCGGCAGCGCCATGAAGCATATGCCCATGCACAGGAAAAGTACATATCTGCGTTTCAGGGAAGCGTAACTCCTGCAGTTCTTTTCGTATTTGTCAGCCGCTTCTTCTGAACGGAGAAGCGGGTTTTTGTTTTCCCGGAAACCGTATGGATGGAGAGACAACAGAATATGAAGATTGTGCATTATCATGCCTGCCGTGACCGGGAATACTGGCTGGAAAAAATCCGGGCATGCGACTGGAGTGCCGGGCAGTACCTGTACCAGCTGCTGAAAGACGGACGGTTTCATGAGGTGTTGGGGGAAGAAAGTGAACTGCTGCTTCTGACGGAAGCGGATGAACTGCTGGCTTTCTGCACCTATGCACGGCGGGATGAAATCATGGATGAAACCCTGATGCCCTGGGCCGGTTTTGTCTATACCTTCCCATGTTTCCGCGGCAGGCGGCGGATGGGAAAACTGCTGGAGTATGTGTACCGGCTTGCCAGGGCGGACAGCTTCCCCTGCGTATACATATCCACGGATCATGCCGGACTGTACGAAAAATACGGATGCACTTACTGGAAGACCATGCAGAACAGGCATGGAGAGGCATGCCGGATCTACCGGCTGGAAATCCGGGATCCGGATTACGGGCATATTCTTGGCAGACAGGTGAGCGGCATCATTGACCGTCCCCTGGGCAGCCGGCATCCGAAGTATCCGGAACTTGTGTACCCGGTCAATTACGGATATGTGGAGCATGTCATGGCCGGTGACGGCGCTGAGCAGGACGTGTATGTACTGGGCACAGAAAAAGCGCTTGAAACATTCAGCGGCAGGGTCATAGCTGTCCTGCACCGGCTGAATGACTGTGAGGACAAATGGATCGTGTCGGTAATTGGCAGGGACTATACGGATGAGGAAATCCTGGACGCAGTAAGCTTCCAGGAACAGTATTTCATGTGCGAGCTGTTCCGGTGAACAGGGCCTGTATCCCCTGGACCGGCACCGGAAAACACACAGAAATAACCGCCTGAGGCGGTGAAACCATAAACGCGGAGCGGGCCGGGAACTGTCTCCGGCAGAGAACAGGAGTTGATGTCATGAAACTGGTCTTTCTTATCGGCAGCGGTGCGGTGGGCAAAATGACCGTGGGTCAGGAGCTGATGAAGCGCACAGGCCTGCGCCTGTTCCACAATCATATGACCATTGAACCGGTGATCGCGGTGTTCGGAACCTACAACGGCAGGGTGGTGAACGAAATCCGGGAAATCATATTCCGGGAGTTCGCGGCGTCAGACCTGCCCGGGATGATCTTTACCTATATGTGGGCGTTTGACCAGCAGGCGGACTGGGACTATGTGGAGCATGTAAAGGAAATCTTTGCGCCCTACGGCACCGAATTCTACTATGTGGAGCTGGTTGCGCCCCAGGAAGTGCGTCTGCAGCGCAACGCCACGGAGAACAGAATCCGCAACAAGCCGTCCAAGGCGGACGTGGAACTGTCCAATGAACGCCTTCGCCGGGAGGATGCCGGCTTCCGGCTGGTCAGCCGGGAGGGCGAGATTCCGTTTGAGCATTATCTGAGGATTGATAACCGTGACCTGTCCCCGGAGGAAACGGCGGAGAAGATCCGGAAGGCGTTTGATCTGTGAAGCACAGGCACAGCGCGGATAAATGCCTGGACATAAACGACGGATGCACGGCCGGGACATGGAATTTCAGCCCCGGCTGAGGAGAGGGGGAGGATGGAATGTGTATGAATGACACACCTGAACTGAAGATCATGACCAGGGAACTATGCCACGAGCTTTTCCGGGACTGGGAAAATGATGCCGCCGTGTTCGAGCATCCGTCCATGATGAAGCCCTATGTCTATGACCCGTCCGAGGTGGACCGGTATTTCGATGCCCGGCAGGAGCCTTCCCGCGTGGTGTTTGTCATTATGCTGGAAGGCCATCCCATAGGGGAGCTGCAGCTGAAGCGGATGGATCCGGTGCGGCGCACGTGCTCGCTGAGCATTCACATGCAGAAAGACCTGTACAAGAACCGGGGGTACGGCACCCAGGCGGAACGGCTGGCGGTTCAGTACGCGTTTGACCGGCTGGATCTCCTTGCGGTGGATGCGGATGTGCTGATCGGAAATGTACGCAGCCAGAGGGCACTGGAAAAAGCGGGGTTCCACCTGACCGGCCAGGACGAACGGTTCAGGTATTACCGCTTTGAGAAACTCAGAAGATGAGCAAACCGTGCCGGATGCGGATGAAGGATCCGGACAGGCACGGGAGGAAAATGGAGTCAGGAGGGAATGGAAGATGGGCTTTTCAATCGAAACCGAGCGCCTGCTTCTGCGGGAATACACGTATGATGATTTTGACGCGCTCCATGAAATCCTGTCCGACCCGGTCACCATGGCGCATTACCCCGCGCCCTATGATGAGGCGGGGACGAAGCGCTGGCTGGACTGGTGCCTGGACTGCTATGCTCGGTACGGCTTCGGACTGTGGGCCATGGAGCTGAAGGAAACGGGCCGGTTCATCGGGGACTGCGGGCTCAGCATGCAGAAGATCGACGGGGAGATGCTGCCGGAGATCGGATATCATGTGCACAGGGATTACTGGCGTCAGGGCTTTGCCAGGGAAGCGGCCCGGGCTGTCCGGGACTGGGCGTTCCTGCATACGGAGTTTGACGCCCTGTATTCCTATATGAACCACACAAATACCGGGTCCTGGCGCACGGCCATGGCCAACGGCATGAAGAAAGTGAAGGAGTACCCGGAGAAAAATACCCTGTACTATGCCTTCCGCATTACGCGGGAGGAGTGGAAGAACAGGCTGGATTCCCGGGATGCTGTGGTTTCTGAGTAGAGCATGGCGCGGGAAATCCGTGCAGACGATGCATGCGGTGAGGAAAGCGCGGCCTGCCGGAGAAAAGAAGAGGAGAAGGGCATGAAGATCAGCATTGCTTTCCTGCAGCTGCTTCCGGAAGGCACCCTGGCGCAGCAGCTGGAAAAAGGAAAACAGGCCTGCAGGGAGGCCAGGGCAAAAGGCGCGGATATCGCGCTGTTTCCGGAAATGTGGAGCGACGGTTACCGTGTGCCCCGGGATCCCGCGGTACTGAAAGCACTGTGCATCGGCCGGGACAGCGCTTTTATTCGGGATTTCGCGGCTCTGGCCGCTGAGCTGGAGATGGCGGTGGGCATCACGTTTCTGGAGGAGCATGCTTCCGGACCGCGCAATTCCATGATCCTGTTTGACCGCGGGGGGCGGGAAATTCTGTACTATGCCAAGGTGCACACCTGCGCGTTTGAGGATGAAAGGGTGCTCTCCGCCGGGGAGGATTTCCATACAGCGGACCTTGAGCTTGACGGGGGCAGTGTCCGGGTCGGAGCCATGATCTGTTTTGACCGGGAGTTTCCGGAAAGCGCGAGAATCCTGATGCTCAAAGGCGCGGAGCTGATTCTCGCGCCCAATGCCTGCCCGATGGAAATCAACCGGCTGTGCGCGCTCAGAACACGGGCGTATGAGAACATGACAGCGGTGGCCACCTGCAATTATCCGGAAGGCCAGCCGGACTGCAATGGACATTCCACGCTGTTCGACGGCGTGCCCTGGCTGCCGGATGAACCCGGGGTCCGGGATATGTGCGTGTTTGAAGCGCCGGGGGACGAAGGGGTGTATGTGGCGGAGCTGGACCTGGATCAGCTCAGGAGACACCGGGAAACGGATGTGATGGGTGATAAATACAGGCATCCGGAAGCGTATCAGTGTCTTGTGCGTGACTGAGCTGCCTGCACAGGTTTTGTTGCGCCTCACTGGGGAAAAAGGCTATAATGCATGCGTCAGGGGTGCTGCGTATACGGCTGCACACCTTTGACGAAAGTGCGGGGGTGAAAGCATGCGTCTGTTCGTGGGTCTGTGCCCGTCTCCGGAGTTCCGCTCCGCCCTGGCGGAGATGCAGCAATATCTGCGGAATGCGGGAATCACGGGGCGGTATCTTGAGCCGTCCAATCTGCATATGACCCTCGCGTTTATCGGAGAGTGGCCGGAAGACGTGACGGAGCTTCTGCCGGAAGTGACCTGTCCGTTTTCCGTGACATTGGCGCACCCGGGCGTGTTCCCCAGGGCAAAGGTGCTCTGGGCGGGGGTGGAAAAATGCGAAGCCCTGGACAGCCTGGCCGCGCTTGTAAGGCAGAGGCTTTCGGAGGCGGATGTGCCCTTTGATCCGCAGGCCTTTGCTCCGCATATCACGCTGGCGAGAAAGCCGCTGATCCCGGAGGGACTGGACCTGTCGGCACTGCCCGTTCCGCATGCGGAGATGGAGGTCAGGGAGGTCTGCCTGTACCGCTCGGAACATGGCCTTAACGGTATGGAGTATACGGTGATCGGGCGCAGCGGCCGGTGAGGAGTCCTGTATGAGTCTGTTTGCAATCGGGGATCTGCATCTTCATTTTCAGTCCGAGCTGAAGGCTCCGGGACAGATGCATGATCCTGTATGGAGAAACCATGAGGAAGTGTTCCGGAGAAACTGTGAAAGGCTGGTAAAACCGGAGGACACGCTGGTGCTGATCGGGGATCACAGCTGGGGACGGAATCTTTCGGAGTGCGGAAAGGACCTGGAATACATCTGCTCGCTTCCCGGCAGGAAAATCCTTGTCCGCGGGAACCATGACATGTTCTGGGATGCCAAAAAGACCCAGGCGCTGAACCGGCAGTTTGAAGGCCGTCTGTTCTTTCTGCAGAACAATTATGCCGCGTACGGGGATATCGCCATCGTGGGCACAAAGGGGTACACGTTTGAAGGCCCGTTCTATGTGCGCGGCGGCAAAATCACCGGCTGGGACCGGGAAGAGGAAGCGCACGCGCAGAGACTGGTGGAGCGGGAAGCGGAGCGCCTGCAGGCATCCTTTGAGGCCGCAGAAGCGGATGGATTTACGCGCTTTGTGATGTTCCTGCACTATCCGCCCACCAGCATTCTGGAGGCGAACAGCGCCTTTACCGCGATGGCTGAGCGCTACGGAGCGGAACAGGTGATATACGCGCACTGTCATGGGGCACAGCGCTTTCATGACAGCCTGGAGGGGCGGCATCACGGGATCGCCTATCATCTGGCATCCGGGGATTATCTGAGGTGGGTGCCGCTGAAAATCCTGTGATTCATGTCCGGCAGTTGACAGCCCGGAGGAATGGACGGATCATTTAGGCAGGGTATGCACCGGAGACAGGAGGAAACCTATGACCGTTATTGTGATGGACGCCCAGGGGGGCGGTATTGGCAGAATGCTGGTTACAGAGCTGAAGGCACTGCGGCCGGAGCAGGAGATCATGGCCGTGGGCACGAACCCGCTGGCGACCCAGGCCATGCTGAAGGCCGGAGCGGACCGCGGGGCCAGCGGTGAGAACGCCGTAGTGGTTGCGTGCCGGCGTGCGGACCTGATCCTGGCGCCCATCGGCATGTTGCTGGGTGACGGAATGCTGGGGGAAGTGACCCCGGCCATGGCATCCGCGTTCGGCGCCAGCGACTGCAGAAAAATCCTTGTGGCATCCGGGAAATGCGGTGTGGAAGTGGCCGGACTCCAGCCCATGAGCGCGGCGGAGTATGTGAAGAAGGCCGCGGCCCTTGCCCTGCAGTACCTGTAAAAGGAGGAAGCTGAATATGGAAATCGAAGGAAAAAAAGCGGTTCTGACCCCGGAAGGCGTGTTCATTATCGGGACCTATGACGAAACGGGCACGCCCAATGCCATGAACGCGGCCTGGGGCATGCAGAGCGATACCGGAGAGATCACGCTGATGCTTTCCCGGCACAAGACCACGGAAAACTTTGAAAAGACCGGAGCGTTCACGGTGGCCTTCGGCACGGCGGATACCGTGCTGATCTCGGACTACTTCGGCGTGGAATCCGGGGAAAAGGTGAACAAGATCGAGAAGGCCGGCTGTCATGTGCACAGAAGCGCGCATGTGAACGCGCCGATTATCGAGGAATACCCGCTGACTCTGGAATGCACCGTGCGGTCCTGGGACCCGGAAAGCGGGTATCTGATCGGCGAGATTGTGAGCGAGCAGGCGGATTCCTCCATTCTCACGGACGGCCGGGTGGATCTGGGCAAGCTCCGGCCCATCATTTTCGATCCCGCCTTTGGCGCCTACCGGGTGGTGGGCGAAGTGGTCGGAAAGGCATTTTCGGACGGACTGAAACTGAAGAACTGACAGAATACCAGATGCGGAAAGGATGATCAGCTTGTACGGCGTGAACCCCTATCTGCCCTCCTATGAATATGTTCCGGACGGTGAACCCCGGGTATTCGGGGACCGCGTGTATCTGTACGGAAGCCATGACCGGTTTCATGGCGCGCATTTCTGCCTGAACGATTATGTCTGCTGGTCCGCACCGGTGGCGCATCCCGGGCAGTGGCGCTATGAGGGCGTGATTTTCCGCAAGGATCAGGATCCGCGGAATCAGAATATTCCCGAAGACGCCCCGCCGGCAAAGGCAGGGATTGGGATTGAGGACCGTGTGGCCGGGGATCTGAACGCCCCGGGCGTGCATGCCATGTGGGCTCCGGATGTGACGCAGGGTGCGGATGGACGGTATTATCTCTATTACTGTCTGGACTGGCTTCCGGAGATCGGGGTGGCCGTGTGTGATGAGCCCGCGGGTAAATATGAGTTCCTGGGATTTGTCCGGCACGCGGACGGCCGGATTCTCGGGCAGGCTGAGGGGGACAAGATCCAGTTTGATCCAGGTGTGTACGTGGACGATGACGGAAGCGCTTACCTGTATTCGGGCAATGCGTCCCGGGACCTGAAGCGGCCGAACGACAGGGCCATGTCCCAGGTCATGCGCCTCAGTTCCGACATGGTCACGCTTCTGGAAGAACCGCGGAAGCTTTTGCCGGATCTCTGGGACAGTGCAGGGACCGGGTATGAGGGGCATGAGTTTTTTGAAGCCAGTTCCATCCGGAAGATCGGGGACCGGTATATTCTGGTCTATTCCTCCGTGCAGAGCCATGAGCTCTGCTGGGCCGAGAGCCGGTATCCGGACCGTGACTTCCGATTTGGCGGTACGCTGGTGGACATCGGGGATGTGTTCCTGAACGGACGCGGGGCGGAGGAAGCGGTTGCGCCGCTGGGAAACACCCATGGCGGAATCGCGTATCTGAACGGAGACTGGTATGTCTTCTATCACAGGCAGACCAATCAGACCCAGTACAGCCGCCAGGCCTGCGCCGAGAAACTGGTCATGGACGCGCAGGGCAATTTCCTGCAGTCGGAGGTTACATCCTGCGGCCTGCACGGAGGCCCGCTGGACGCGGAAGGCGTCTGGCCCGCGCGGATTGCCTGCATTCTCAGACGGGGAAACCGTGCCGTGTTCTCGCATCCGGCCAGCACCCGGGGCGTGGAGCCGTATATGACCCAGGACCTGCCGGACATAGGCCCGTCGGAAATGCTGTCCGTGTTGGATGACGTGGAGCCGGTGCAGTATATTGCGAACTTTACGGATGACTGCGAAGCGGGCTACAGGTATTTCAGAATGCAGGACAAATGCCGTCTGGTGCTCGAGATCCGGGGCAGTGCGGAAGGCGTGCTGGAAGCGGCAACGGACGAGGGCGTGTGCGGAAAAATGGATATCCGGCTGAACGCGGGTACCTGGGAAAAGCACGAAATGACGGTGCAACTTCCCCGGGGCGTTCATCCCCTGTACCTGCGCTATCATGGCAAAGGCGCCATGGATATCCGCACATTCGCGTTTCAGGCATGAGCCCGGGAAAACGGTCTGAATGACCAGGCATGCGAAATATGCCTTGAAGGATAAGTTACCAAATCGTGGAAAAAACATGAGATTTGAAAGCATGAGATGAAAGGCGCTGTTTTGAAAAAGGCCGCCGGAGCGGCAATGCCATGATTGCAGTGACATTGCTGTTTCCGGCGGCCTTCTGATCTG
>CACYNZ010000168.1 GCA_902775835.1 uncultured Eubacteriales bacterium
AGCGGTAAGCCGGAAGATTGTTCTCAAACACGCCGATGGTCACTTTCTCCGCGCCGAGAAAGCCAAACGCGTACTTCAGACCCAGAACAAGCATCTGCGTCCCATAGCCGCTCCCGCGCAGCGAGGGATTCACAATGACCCAGCCGAAGCGCCATATCCTGCGATCACCGTTCAGATAGCGCATGATGAAATGGCCCACCGGTTCATCCGCGTCATTTACGGATGTCCATGGAAAGAAATTGTCCGGTTCCGCGCAGTCCCCGTTGTCCAGCGTGTATTTCCGTTCCATCACATCGGCCGTGATGGGAAAGTTGCCGAAACGGTCTCCGCCCCACATGTGGAATATTTCCTCATTGTCGATCCATTCCGCAATGCTCTGCGCATCGCAGGGCTTATACGGTCTGAGCCGGATCATATGCTCACCTTCCATTCTCTGTCATGGACACCTTTTCCCCGCATGCACCTGTCAGTCCGGCACAATGCCCCTGCGGTTCCATCTCACCGCGTACCGGTAGCCCAGCTTTTCATACCAAGGGCCCACATGCGTATAGTGGATCCAGGAAAGGTCAAAGCCCTCTTCCTTCAGAATCTCCGTAGCCCGGCGGACCATTTCCAGCCCGATGCCCTTCCGTCTGGAATCCGGAACGGTTCCGACACATCCGGGTCCGCCGATGTGAAGGCCTTCATGCCTTCCGAAGTCATCCAGAATGCAGAAGGAGACGATCCGGTCTCCGTCAAAGGCGCAGTATACCCGGTCATGCTCCTGAAAATACTGAACCCAGTCCCTGTCCACCAGCGCTACCGCTTCCCTCAGCTTTCCGGCATCGCCCTTATAGATCCCGAAGGTGATCCCGTCCGGGTACGCATAACATGGCATGTTCCCTGTCTCCCGCAGGTCCATCACAAGCTCTGCAAAGACCTCTTCCTCCGGCAGGCTCTTTATGCCCGGCGCGTCGAAAAAGCCGGGAAACATGTCACAGAACAGCTTCTCACAGTCCATGCGCAGTTCATCTCTTTTCTGTTCTTCTTTTGCCCTGGCAGCTGCTTCCACAGCGTTTCCGCATCTCCATCAGGGTGGGAACTCCCTTCCCAGAATGCCATCTGCCGCGGCACTTGTCAAGCGCCTGATGGGAAAAATCCCTGCTCCTGCCGCTCCGCCATTCCGCCTGGAAATGGTTTCCTGAAAAGCATGTACATTCCATATTCCCGTCATGGATCCAAACCGCAGGTCTTTACTGCTGATGTCCATGGTATCCCGGAAGAAAGCGTTTTCTCCGTCTGCTCCCGTCTTTCCCCGGAAGGAATCCCGGCGCGTGCCGTCGAAATGTATTCCAGTGCGGCTGCGGCTCTGCTGCTTCGGCCGGACACACACTGGACACAGGGAGCAGAGATCATGCAGTCACGTGAAAACAGGCCTTTTTCCTGTCAGCGGGGGCAGCTCACGCTGAGAGGGCACATCTTCGGAAGTGAGGAATCCGGAAAGCACGCGGTCATCCTCAGCCATGGGTTTCTTGCCAATGAAAAAACCGTTCATGCATACGCCCGCGCGCTGGCGGAAAGCGGGTTTGTCTGCGTCACCTTTGACTTCAGCGGCGGCGGCCTCGGCAGCCGCAGTGACGGCCGCTCCGAGAACATGACGCTGCTTACGGAAAAAGAGGACCTGCTGGCAGTGATCCGGTCCGTGCGCTCTTCCCTCAAGCCATCCGGCATCTCGCTTCTGGGCTGCAGCCAGGGCGGGTTCGTCTCCGCACTGGCCGCGAAAGAACTGGGAAAGGATGAGATCCGCAGTCTGGTCCTCTTCTATCCGGCGCTGTGCATTCCGGATGATGCACGCAGAGGGCACATGATGATCTACCGCTTTGACCCGCAGCACATTCCGGATATCCTGGGCAGGATTCCCATGAAGCTCGGCGGAGACTATGCGCGGACAGTAATATCCATGGATCCGTTTGAGGAAATCCGCGGGTACGAAGGCCCCGTACTCCTGTTTCACGGCACGGCAGACAATATTGTGGACGTCGCCTATTCCCGCCGGGCCCGCACGGTCTATCCCGACTGCACCTACCATGAAATCCCCGGTGCCGGGCATGGGTTCACCGGCGAGCATGACCGTGAGGCGATCCGGCTGCTTCTTAATTTCCTGCAGCCCTTCCTGGAGAAAGGCTGAGACCATTTCCACGCAACACCATAAGGAGGCACTCCTGTTTATGAAAAGACTGTTCGTTCTGCTTCTCGCTTTCCTGATGCTCTCCGCTTCCTGTCTCACAGAAAGCGCCCAGCCGTCCCGCACCCTGGACAGGGTTGTGGTGCTCAGCCGGCACAATATCCGTTCCCCGCTGTCGGGCGGCGGATCCGTGATCGGTGAGATCACGCCGCACACCTGGTTTGCCTGGACGTCCAGGCCCAGCGAACTCTCCCTGCGCGGCGGCATGGCGGAAACGCTGATGGGCCAGTATTTCCGGCTCTGGCTGGAAAAGGAAGGGCTTTTCCCGGAAAACTGTCAGCCCAAGGAAAACGAGGTGCGCATCTATGCCAACGCCAAGCAGCGCACCATAGCCACGGCACGCTTCTTTTCCGCCGGCCTCTTCCCCGCGGCGAATGTGCCCGTGGAAACCAACGCGCCCTATGACACCATGGACCCGGTCTTTTCCCCGGTGCTGCATTTTGTCACGGAGGAGTATGACCGGGATGTGCAGGCACAGGTCGCGGAAAAGGGCGGCATCGCAGGCATGAAAGGCATTCACGCCGGCCTCATGGACGCCATCTCACTGCTCATGGACGTGACGGACATGGAGGAAAGCCCGGCCTATCAGGCAGGCACCTACGGCAATCTGCTCGAGGACGAAAACACGCTGATTCTCGAAGCCGACAAGGAACCCCGCATCAACGGGCCCATCCGCACGGCCACCTCCGTGGCGGACGCCCTGACCCTGCAGTACTACGAGGAAGCGGACGCGAAAAAGGCCGCCTTCGGGCATACCCTGAGCCTTGAAGACTGGCAGAAGATCCATTCCATTGTGGATACGTACTCCGAGATGCTCTTCGCGACACCCCTGGTGGCGCTGAACGCCGCATACCCGCTTCTGAAGGAGCTCCGGTCTGAGCTGACCGCGGAAGGACGGCGCTTTTCCTTCCTGTGCGGGCATGACTCCAATCTGGCCAGCGTGCTCGCCTCCCTGAACGCGGAGGAATACCTGCTCCCGGACACCGTGGAACAGCACACGCCCATCGGGGCCAAGCTCGTGCTTGAGCGCTGGCTGACAGAAGATCAGGAAGCCTACTATGCTGTCTCGCTTTTGTATCAGAGCACGGAGCAGCTGCGCAGCGGGACCATCCTGAGCCTGGAGGAGCCGCCGCAGAAGTATGCCCTGCGCTTTTCCGGCGTTCCCATGACGGAGGACGGCCTGATCGCGGAGCAGGACCTGCTGGCGCTGTTTGATCAGGCCATTCAGGCCTATGAGGACATGCTTGAAAAGTACACGCCGGAGGAAGCGGCAGAGAACGCGGCCTGATACAGATTCCCCAAGATCCCGGGCACACAAAAAGCGGCTGAACGACCAGCCGCTTTTTCTTATGGTTCCTCAGGCCCCCAGGGATAGGACCAGCTGTGAATTTCCATGAGCATTCCGTCCCGGAACACCGCCTGTGTATTGTACTGACTGAAGAATTCGGGCGAGCCTGTCCGCAGGCTTTCCAGAAATTCTTCCGCGCTTCCCTTTTCCGGATCATCCCCGCCGGGATATGCCCAGTACACAAAGGATTCGGGCAGCGGCAGGGGCACGGAAACACTTTTCAGAAAGTGCACCGGAACCCAGTCGTCCATGCACGCCTGATACAGTCCCTCCCTGGCTTTTCGGAACACCAGGTATGAGCCGTCCAGATTCTCCGAGTAAATCTCGTATTCCTCCGGCACAAGCTCATACTCGGAAAGCCGGATCCCGTACATATCCAGAAGCTCCTGAACCTTCTCCGCATCCCGTACCGTGACGTCGGACCCGTCATATTCCCCGTCCCCGTCCTCATCGTACAGGCCGTGAATCACCACCAGTTCCACGGGATAATCCCTGCCGTTCGATGTCACCGTATCCCCGGGCTTCAGGTTTTCCACCCCCTCCGCGGCGTACAGGTCCGCCTGGAAGAGGTTCAGCACAAGTTCGCTCCCCGGGTCCGGAAAATTTTCTTCGGAAACAGCGACCTCAAAGGTGCCGTTGGCAAAATCCGCTTCCTCCACAGGCAGGGGCTCCAGTTTCAGGGCTGCTCCTGTTTCCCCCATGGAGACACCGCACGCCAGCATCAGCATGAGACAGAGCACGCAGGCCGTCATTCTTTTCATGCTTCTTCCTCCCTCCATCATTTGACCGCTTACTGTTTTTCCCTGAGCGCGGCACAGAACCGGTGGATCTGTGCGTCCTTCTCCGGAGCCGGCCGGTCTTTCGGGTCGATCAGCACAAGTGTCTCATCCAGTTCCCGGCCCAGGCATTCCTTCAGCTTCCCAAAGGCACGCTCCGCCCCGGAACCGCTCTGGCAGGCAAAGGCAGCATACCGGTCCGCTTCCGGGTGCTTTTCCATCAGAAATGTGCGGATGGGCGGCGTCACGTTCCCGGCCCATACCGGAAACCCGAACAGGATGGTATCATACCTTTCCTGCTGACACTTATACGGCCTGAGCTCAGGCTTTTCCGCCATCACCGCGCTCTTTCCGCCCCAGAAGAACTTGGCAAACCCGCTGTCCGGGTACGCCTTTACAGGCTCCAGGCGCAGCATTTCCGCGCCAAGTTCCTCCGCGATTTTCCGGGCGGTCCATTCCGTGTTCCCGCCCATGGAATAATAGACAATCAGGGTCGTCATATTATGTCGTCTCTCTTTCCTTTTTCCTCTGCCGCTGATTCAGGGCAGCATGAACAGCAGCAGTGTCAGAATCACCACCGGCACCGTTACCGTGTCCCATTCGCTGGGGGAAACCAGTTCCACGGCCGTGCCCGGCACCGCGCCGGCCAGGGCCGCCGCCGCGGCAAATCCCGGAGCATATCCATAATGCAGGTGCAGAAGCCCGAACCCGGCCAGGAAAGATACCGCCAGCATGGCCAATGTGCCTTCCCAGGATTTCCGGCCGTTCACAGGCCGGAAGCGGATTTTCCTGTGCCCGAAGGGAATCCCCACCAGCGCAGCCGCGGCATCCCCGGTGCCCCACATGAGAATGGCGCAGGCCGCAGCCGCGGTTTTTCCGAACACGCCGCATGCCACGGCAATCACGGCCGCGAACATGAAAAACAGCATCAGCAGGCTCCGCCGGATTTCCCCGGGCGTCTTTTCGACAAACAGCCGGCTGTACCATTCCCGGTTCTCAAAGGCACGCAGCAGCGGATAGATGAAAAGCGCCGCAATCACGCAGGTCAGCGCGGCTGCCTGCCAGCTCTCCGCATTCAGAAGCATGACGGAAAAGCAGCTGAAAGCCAGGATATGCAGGAGCTTGCGGAACACAAAGGACGGCACTTTTGTCAGGAACCGGACAGGCAGGAGCATCAGAAGGAACGGCACGATATACAGAAGCAGCCGGCCGAAGCAGTGCAGGGTCTGCCCGAAAAGCGGCACAGCCGAAATCTGCGGCCAGAACCGGAGCAGAAGCATGCTTCCGCCAAGGATCGTCAGCACACCTCCGGTGACAAGGCCCACGGTCCGTCCGCTCACGCGGTTGGCAAAGCGCGCCGACACCAGGGATGCCGCCGTGGCCACCACAATGCACAGAAGCATCACATCCCATTTTTCCATCAGAATGGCGGGATGAATGAGGATATGGCTCACCGACGCGATCAGCGCGGTGAATGTCATGATGAACGTGCTTGTACCCACGGCACTTTTCAGGTCCATGCCCAGAAAGGCCGTGAACACCACCAGCATCATCATGCCGCCGCCCGTGCCCACAAACCCGGTGCCGAACCCGATGGTGAGCCCGAAAAACAGGGAAACGGCAATGCCCTTCCAGTCAAGACGCGCGCCTTTTGCCGCGGTTTCCTTCCAGCTCGTGTCCGGCCGGATCAGAAAGCGCAGACCAATGCAGAAAGTGAGCACCAGCGTAAAGCTGCCCAGCACCACATTGCCCACCTTATAGGCCGCATAGCTGCCCACGGTGCACATGCACAGGATGCAGACCATCATGATCCATCCGCGCTTCAGGTCCATGTTCTTATGCCGGGCATAGGTAAACGCCGTGACGGCCGACCCCAGAATATCCGATGCCAGGGCGATGGCCGTTGCCTGATAGGCTCCGGTTTCCCCGGCAAAGGACGGACAGAGCACAATCAGGATCGGCACCATCACGGTAGCGGCAGACAGCCCCGCCAGTCCCGTTCCGACACCGGCTCCAACGGCTGCGATCAGATACCAGAATATTTCCATACTCATCGTCCCATCTCAGTCGGTCAGATACGCATAACTCCTGCTTTTATTGTACATGACCGGCTGAATTCCCGCAATGGGACACGCATGCATCTGCATGGAAAAACCCGCCAGAACCGGCGGGCACTTCTGTACATGGAACGGGCTCATGACCCGCAGATCATGTTCCCGAGCTTTTCATCATCGTATTCCACTTCATTGGAGAATGCACGGCAGCGCTCTGCAAGCTGTGCAATGTCCCGGCCGTCCCATGTACTGAGCAGCGTTTCACAGGTCATATTCACAAACCTCAGCCGTTCCTCCCAGAGTCCGTCATACAGCGCATCCGCCATATGCCGGTAGATCAGGTATTCCCTGAGCCGGGCTGCCGGGCCGGTATAATCGGAAACGGAAAGCAGCTGATCCCGCTGCTCACGAAGGAAGATTTCCTCAGCGTCCGGCTCCTCGGCTTCCTCGCCCTCGTCTTCGCCCACAGGCACCAGGCGCAATGGATGATCCGAGGACAGGATCAGGCGCGCGCTTTCCTCACACGCCATGCCAAGCCCCAGCTCTACCCGGTCCGACCAGTAGTTCCGGAACCGGGGATGGTCCCGGCAGATCTGGCACAGCATGCCCTCGCCCTTTTCCAGGATCAGCTCACAGAGGTTCGTATCCGTAAGAAAAGGACAGCGTTCCCCGGGGCACAGCACGAAATGCGGTTCCGGATCCAGGCAGATGCTGCGCTTCAGCTTCTCCCCCAGCGGCCCGTCCACTGCCCCGTACATATTCAGCGTCACAGGGTCGATATCGATCTCCCAGCCCTCGCAGCAGGTATGCCGGCACCTGTCGGCAATGCAGTGGAAACGGGAATAGTAATCCGGTGCGTACACAATCATGCCTGTTTCCTGCCTCCCGTCTGTTGATCTTCCCGGAAAGCTTATACCCCGCATATCCTCCCATGTCAAGCGCATGGCCATCCTCCCCCTGTTCCGCTCCCGGCTTCCCTGATATAATGGGGGCACAGAAAGAAGAGCCGTTTCAAAAAGAGGGGGAACCGTTCATGCGCATGCATTTTGACGCTGAAAACCGTGTATTCCATCTGTCCACGCCGGAAATGTCCTACGCCTTCGGCATCGCAGAAGACGGGCGGGTACGGCATCTGTACTGGGGGCCAGCACTGAAGCAGGATCTGTCCATCATGCCGCTGTGCACAGCGCTTGGCGCCGCTGCAGCTTCCCGCGGCGTGGATGACATGGCACAGGGCTTGTCCGAGCTTCCCGCCATGGAGCCCGGAGACTGGGGCGATCCCGTCCTGTGGGCACATTTTTCGGACGGCAGCCGGGGTCTGCGGCTCATCTATCAGGGGCATCTGCTGGAAAAGGATCACCTGACCGTGACACTCCGGGACACGGCCTATGATGTGACCGTGGAGATGCATTACCGGGGCTGGGGCAGTCTGCCGCTTCTGAGCCGGTGGCTGGTCATCCGCAGCGGGGAAAAAGATCCGCTGGAGCTGAAACAGATGAAGAGCGCCGCCTGGCATCTCCCGGACGGCTGGAACTGGCGCCTGACCCATCTCAGCGGCAGCTGGGGCTGTGAATACACCCGGAATCAGGTCATGCTCACCCAGGCGCGCACAGTGCTTCAGAACACGCGTCTCACCTGTGCCGCCGCGCAGCAGGTTCCGTTTTTCGCCCTGGACCGGGACGGTGAAGCCACGGAAACCGGTGGAAGCGTGT
>CACYNZ010000169.1 GCA_902775835.1 uncultured Eubacteriales bacterium
CGGAGATGTCCGGGAGTATCTGAGGAATGTGACGGAGTATCGGGGCTTTTCTATTGAATATCAGTATAAAAATGGAAAATGCAGGCGCTTGTCAAGCTGCGGCTTGACCGGCATCTGCATTTTGACTGATTGTATGATAGCGTATTGGGTGCGGTCATGATGTCGGCATTGTGAGTAAAAATACTGCTGTATCCATTTTTTGTGAAGAATGAAGACAGGAACGGTTCTTTACGTCAGCTCGATCAGCTTCGCCAAGGCATCCCGGAAATTCCATCTTTTGGATGTACCCATCATGGTAACGCTGTCAGGGAAATCCTGTTGTGAAAGCAGGGTCCGAATTTGTTCCATAGGGACACAGCCCGGATGTTTTGCTTCAATTTCTGCCAGTGCCGAAACGGCGTGGGACGCAAATTGGAAAGCAGCATCTTCCTCGTTTGTGATCAGCCGGTTCCATTGGGCCTCAAAGCGGTGAAAGGGATCCTCCAGAATTTCCATTAGCGCCGGAATGGCTTTCCTGCTTCCCAGCCGCCCCAGGGCAGAGATCGCGGAGACGGCATAGGGCATGACGTACATATAGCTGGTGTCCGGCGCGCTCCCGGAACGATCCATTGCCATATCCAGCAGGATATCCTCACCGGAGGCGTCATCCAGCAGGCTGAGCGCCAGAGCGGCGTGACGGCAAAGCCGTAAATCGCCTGATGATAAAGCGGTTTTGAGCATGGGGATGCAGCGGCTCCCCCGGATTTTCACCGACCAGATGGCATAGCCCGGGCAGTTGGTTCCCAACTGCTCTAATATCTCCCGCTCCTCCAGCCACAACTCGGAAAAGGTATCTGCCCACAGCCGCAGAGGCTCCTTTCCCTGACGCTCGATACGAAGGCAGTCCCCGGCTTTGATGCAGCCCGTTTCTTCCAGCTTTGCTTTCAGCAATTCGTAGGGAACCTTTTGGGGTACTTCTCCCAATTCTATGGAAAGCGTCGCCAACGCCCCCGCCGCCTCGCCGGATTTGGAGCAGTCATCCATCATGCGTACTCCCTGAGAGAAATTGTGATCACAGGACAGGCATCTTCCGGCAGCCAGAATGCCGCCCCATCCCTTTGGAATCAGGGTTCCCACGCCAACGGGCACGCCCACATTCCAGCCCCACATTCCTCCGATGGTGAACCAGCTTCGCAGCAGCCGATCCTCCAGCGCGAATTCCTTGTTGTGGGTGTCCAGATTGGTGCGACACCAGAAAATGGGCTGCTGTGTCAACCGTCCTTGCAGGAAATCAGAAAAGGTCAGAACTTCCTCCCCCAGAATCCGCTGCCCCTGACGAATGCCAATCAGGGGTGCGATGCCAAGATACCGTTTGTTGGAGTCCGGCACCGGGGGAAGCTGGTTGTCCTCCCAGGAAGAATGCAGCAGCTGATGCCCCATTTGGATGGGATCATACTGGTTCAGAATTCCGTTATCCCGATTATCCCACCACATTCGCTTCCGTGTACGGTCATAATACTGACAGGTATTGGAAAATGTCATAAAGCCGCCGTCGCTTTCCCGGCCCGGGAGCATTTCGCATCCGGCCAGGCGGCAGACCGTGCCGTCCGCTGTGGCGTCGATGACCATTTTCGTCCGAACCCGGTGTAAGCCCTCGGCGTCACGATAGAGAAGTCCGACGACCCGCTGCCCCTGCGTCAGAACCTGGCAGACCCGGGCATCGTATTTTGTGATCACGTTTGCCTGGGAAAACGCTTCCTGCAGGGCGATAGACTTGCTGTATGCCACATGACAGGAAACAAGCTTGTCGCCAATCTCACTTGCCCGCTGGTCGATCTGCTGATACAGTCCGCCCTTGACCCCGGCGTAGTAGCCCTGAATGGCTCCTGCGGTATTGGTGCCGCCGGGAAAACCAAGCTGCTCAATTCCCATCACCCGCAAGCCGCTCCGTGCGCCCCGGATGGCGGCCATAGAACCGGCTGTCCCCAGTCCCGCCACAACGATATCGGCCGTTTCTTCCGGCACCTCTCCCCGGCAGGGTACGGGTGTGGAAAACGCATCCAGATGCAGTCCCAGTTCCATCGCGTCCGCCACACTTCCCGCTGTATTGGAAGGATACCAAACCGAACGGGGCTCTTCCGCAGTTGTAAAGGACAGCGCCGGCGCGAAAGCGAGAATTTTCCGGGGGTAATGCTCCCACACAGAGGCCCGGGCCTCCGCCATGGAAAATCCATCGGGCACAGGGAGAACATCAAACCCATCTTCTGTCGCGACTGTCAGAGCCAGGGTTCCCTTTGGCGCAGATTCATCAAAGAACCAATGCAGGTCAAAGTCCGGGGTGGTATCCAGCAGACGATCGGAGGTTACGGAAAAGCTGCCGCCGATGGTATTGACTGTCAGCTTCCAAACATCAGCTTCCCGGGATACCTCTGTGACCCGGGAAAGAAACCAAACATCACAGCCGGTATGATCAAACCATTTGGCGGCCAGCGGGCCCATTTCCGGGTAAGCAGGCTGTTTTTCCCGGCAAATACCCCGCTGCTCTATTTCCCGCACAAATGGCTCCGTTTCATCCGAATAGCGGTGCTGAGGCATATACGCTTCCCCGCTCCATGCGGCGGAAAACTCCGGCATACAGATACAGCCCGCCTCAATCACGGCGCAGTGCCGTCCCTCCGCTTCCGCGCGATGGGCGTATCCCAGTGCAAGGGCGGTGGCGCCAACGAGAATGGTATCATAATGGGTCACAGAAATTCCTCCCCAGATTGCCATACCCCGGCGGAAACCGCCGGGGTATGGGGAAATGGATTACTTGAGGTTTGCGTTGTAGTAGTCGGTGTAGTACTGGTTCCATTCCTGCAGACCGCAGCCGTCCAGAGCGCTCAGGTAGGCTTCCCAATCGGCATCGCTGTTGGGATCCATCATGCCCATGACGAACTTGTTGGAGTAGTCGGTCATGGTATCGTTCAGCAGGGTCTTGAGCATGTTGACCTCTTCCTGGGTGTTGGTGTCAAACAGGAAATTCAGAGGCTTGAAGTAGCCATAGCCCTGGGCCTGGAAGGAATCGCCCAGTTCGATGTTGACGGGGCCGGAGACGGCGATCACCGCATCCACATTCCGGTTGGGGATGAAGTCCTGATGGAAGCGGGTGTAGGCGTTCAGGGAGACGGCAGGAGCGCCAGTGGTATCAAAGTCCTTAATGAGGTCGGTGTAGCTCTTGTTGCCGTTGGCATCCACGGTGTAGGTCAGGCCCTCCTCGCCCCAGCTCAGGATCTCGGAGGCTTCATCGGTGGCACACCAGTTGAAGAACTCCAGAACCCGATCCAGGCGCTCGCCGGACAGCTTGTCGGTCAGAACGAAGCCCTGGGACTTGTAGGGAGTCTCCTTGTTGTAAACGTGCTGGCTGTCGTCAGCGGCGATGGTGTTCAGGTAGTAGATCCAGCCGCAGTTGGGGTCGGTCTGGCTGTTGCGCTCGTTCATGGCGTTGGTGTGAGAACCGGCCCAGTTCCACTCGGCGTAGTACATACCGGCGATGGTATTTTCCTTGGTCATGTCCTCGGTGGTGGTCAGGTAATCCTCGGCGATCAGGCCGTTCTTATACAGGTAGTTCAGGGTGATCAGCATCTGACGCCAGTTGTCGGTGGCGGGGCCGTAGGGCACAAACTCGCCGGAGAAGTAATCCAGATAATAGCCGGACTGGACGTTGTAGGCGTAGTCCCAGCCGTCCCACACATTGCCCCAGCCCTGCACCATGAAGGGGATGGAGTCGGGATCCTTTTCCTTGATCTGCTCCAGCAGGGCAACAAAGTCTTCCACGGTGGTGGGCAGGTCGTCAACGCTGTCGATCAGACCCATTTCCTGCATGGTTCCCGCACGCAGGTGCCAGCACATAGCGGTGTTTCTGGGGTTCTTGGAGGGCAGGCAGTACAGCTTGCCGTCGCTGGCGCAGAGCATACCCTTGACATAGGCCCAGCCGCCGTCCACGCCTTCGTCAAAGACCTTGATCCAGTCGGGAAGCTTGTCTTCCAGATCATCCACGGCCAGAATGTGACCGGTCAGGCTCAGCTCCTGGGCCAGAGAGTTGTTGGCGTGCCACAGGATGTCGGGATAGTCGTTGCCGGCCATCTGCAGGGTGACGTTGGTGGCATAGTCGGAATCCTCCAGGTCCTGCCAGTTCACGACGATGTTGAACTTTTCCAGCAGGATCTGATCCAGAATGTTGTTTTCGATGCAGTCAGTACCTTTCTTGTTGTAAGCGATGGTCAGAGTAACCTGCTCCGCGTGGGGATCTGCCGTGGTGCTGTCCGTGGCAGCGGCAGGGGCGGTGGTGGGCGCTTCCGTGGGGGCTTCAGCGGTATTTCCGCCGCAGGCGGTCATGCCCAGCACCATTGCCAGGCAAAGAAGCAGTGCGATCCATTTTTTCATTGAATTTTTCCTCCTTTTTATATATGTTCCAATCAGCCCTTGACAGAGCCGACCATAACACCTTTGACAAAGTATTTCTGAATGAAGGGGTACAGTGCCATCATTGGCAGCATGGAGATAAAGAGCGTTGCATAGTTGATGCTGGTGGAGCCGATGTTGCTGGCCTCACCGCTTTTGACCAGAGTCTCCGCGTTGATGACCATATTTCGCAGCACCAGCTGCAGCGGAGCCTTATCCGAGGAGCTGAAATAGATGGAGGCCTGGAACCAGGAATTCCAGTGCATGACGGCATAGAACAGGGCAATGGTGGCGATGGAAGCCTTACTCAAAGGCAGGATCACATCCCACAGGATCTTAAAATCATTGGCTCCGTCAAGCCGCGCCGCTTCCGTCAGCTCAAAGGGAATAGACTGGAAGAAGGTACGCATAATGATCATGTTGTAAACCTGCATGGCATTGGGGATCACCATGGCCCAGATGGTATTGTACAGCCCCAGCTTCTGCACCAGCAGGAAAGTCGGAATGGTGCCGCCGCTGAAAAACATGGTAAAGGCAAAGAACATGGAGATCGTCTTTCGGAAGGGCATTTCGGGACGGGACAGGGGATATGCCGTCAGGATCGTCAGGATTACGTTGATCAGCGTACCCAAGGCGGTGTAAAGAACGGAATACTTCAGGCCCTGCAGCACCTTGCCGTCATGGATAATGGCTTTATAGGCATCCAGACTGAACTCTACCGGCCAGAAGCTCACATCGCCCCGGGCAAAAGCGTCATAGCTGGAAAAGGATACGGCAAAGATATTCAGAACAGGCGCAATGATGCTGACCAGAACCACCGCGCACATGGCAAAGAGAAGAAAATCAAATACCTTGGAAGAAAGCGAACGGTCTTTCATCATGCATGATCCTCCTACCAAAGACTGGTTTCCGAGACCCGTTGGCTGATTTTATTCACAACAAACACCATCAAGCAGTTGATCACAGCGGTAAACAGGTCTACGGCTGTGCCGAAGCTGTACATACCCTGGCTCATACCGACCCGGTAAGCGAAGGTGCTGATGATATCCGCCACGGAATTGTTGGCGGAATTCTGGAGCAGAAGGGTCTTTTCGTAGCCCACAGACAGCAGCTTTCCGCACTCCAGAATCAGCATGATGACCACCGTGGGCATAATGGAGGGCAGGCTGATGGTCATGATCTGGCGGAACCGGGAAGCGCCGTCCACACTGGCGGATTCATACAGCTCCTGAGGCACCGCGGACAGGGCCGAGATGTAAATGATGGCGCTGTAACCGAAGGTCTGCCAGATCTGGGAGAGGATATACACCGGGCGGTACCACTGCGTGCTTCCCATAAAATAGATGGACTCCACGCCAAAGACGTTCAGAATCTTATTGATGATGCCGGAGCTGGGATTGAGCAGCAGATTCAGCATACTGCATACCGCTACCAGGGAAATAAAATGAGGCAGATAGGAAACGGTCTGCACCAGCTTCTTCACCTTGGTGTTGCGCACCTCATTCAGCAGCAGCGCAAAAATGATGGGCACCGGGAATACGAAAACCAGCTGCAAAATGCTGATGGCCAGGGTGTTGGTGATGAGCTGCCTGAACTGGGGATGGGAGAAGAATTTCTTAAACCAGTACAGTCCCGCCCAGTTGCCGGTAAGGATGCTGTCGCCGATGTGGTACTTCTGAAAGGCGATCAGCGCGCCGTACATGGGGCCGTATCGGAAGACAGCGCACCAGAGGATCCCTGGCAGCACCATCAGAAGCAGCATCCAGTGCTTTCGGATGGTTTTCAACAGATTTGCGGCTTTTCCTCGGCTTTGAGGCTGCAAACGGTTTTCCGCGATTGCCTTTTTCAAATGGGTAACCTCCCTATTCCGGAAGCTGTGTTCCCAACCGCATCCGATACTGCTTCGGCGTCAGGCCAGTTTCCTTCTTGATAAACTGATTGAAGTAGGATCGTGTTGTAAATCCGGCAGACTCCATGATCTGCTGCATGGACAGCTGCGGATCCTTCATCAGCATGGTAATGTGATCCATTCGCTTGCGTGTAATGTACCGGATCAGGGTTTCGCCGGTCTGCTCCTTGAAAAGACGGGACAGATAGGTGGGATTATAGCCCGTCACATCGGAGATCTGGGACAGGGACAGATCCTCGTTCAGATGCTCCTTCACATACCGCTTGACAAAACGTATCGTTACCAGAGGGCTTTCCTTCCAAAGGTCGGAAATCACCTGCACGCAGTCAGTCAGCGCCTGTCCTTCCATGGATTCCATGGCAATGTGGTATTTTTTTGCCAGCTGATCCAGGCTCTCCACAGGATAGCTGTAGAGAATGGCACACTCTGTCTGGGTGGTGGCGGTAAACACGGCCTGGATCCGCTCCATGGTCACCATAAGCCAGGTGTTGGTAATGGAAAAGCCGGTTTTGTCCAGCGCCAGTACAAAGCAGGCGATATTTTCCGCCGGGGTGGTCTGACACAGCCGTTCGATCTTCCCGGGGAAATAACGCAGAAGGGCTTTTCGCAGGATCTTTGGCTGGATCTTTTCGGAAGCGGGAACCTTCACCACTGTCAGCATCAGCGGGAAGCTGCTCTCCCCGAATCCCAGCAGGGAAAAGGCTTCCTCCTGACTGGAAGCGCGCTGAGGAACCAGCAGCTTCTTCATCAGCCGGTCCGCGATGGGATCGGTTTCCTCCGGAATCCCCAGCCAGGACTTCTTCCGCAGATCCTGCTCCATCCGGGTTAGCACCTGAATAATCCAGCTGCGGATAACCTCCCGATCCTCGGTTTTCAGAATATAATCGGAGGCTTGCAGTCGGATCCCCTCATAGGCATAGGAAAAATCCGAATAGGCAGTGAGCAGGATCACATTGCAGTCGGGATTGTTTTCTTTTACGGTTTTTGCCAGCTCCAGACCGCTCATGTCCGGCATCCGAATGTCCGTAATCAAAAGCTGAATGGGGTACTGCTGGCATATTTTCAGCGCCTGCTGCCCCCGGAACGCGGTATGAATCTCCATATCCACCGCCGGTTCCTGCTCCAAAATGCCCCGGATGGCATCCACAACGTGAGGCTCGTCATCTACAATCAGGATTTGAAAGATCATGTTTCTGTTTCTCCTATCTTCAGGATGACTTTCAGACCGCCCAAATCACTGGCTGCAAGCTCTACGCCGCCGGCGCCTCCAAAGAACAGCTTTAACCGCCTGTGGACATTTGTCAGGCCGCTGGTCTGGCTGTCATCGGTGGAACAATTCAGCTTTTGCTGAAGCTCATACAGCATTTCCGGCGCAATGCCGTCTCCGCTGTTTTCCACCACTACAGAAGCGCTGCCCTCCCGGATCTGGAAGGAGATGCGGATCCGGGCCTGATCTGCCGAGCCGCCCATGCCATGCTCGATGCAGTTTTCCAGCACCGGCTGTAAAAACAGCTTGGGAACGCTCTTGCATCGGAGGGCTTCCGGAATCTCGGGAACCTCCGCCCGGATGGTCTGCCCGAAGCGCATTAGCTGAATCTTCAAATAGGTAATGGCGTGGTCATATTCATTTTCCAGGGTCAGCAGATTGCTGTCCGCCTTGGTGATGTATCGGAAGTATTTCCCCAGATACCCGGCGAACTCCGCCGCCAAAAAGAAGCTGTTGTAGAGGAAGTGGGGATTGATCTGCGCCTGTAGCGTTTTCAACTGGGCTTGCTGCAGGGTGATGGTCTGCCGGTAATTGGTATCGATGAGTTCTTCCAGCTTTGTGGTCATCTGGTTGAATCCGTTGGCCAGGGCGGCAAATTCCTGAGACTTCTGGGGCGCTACTCTTGCGGCGAATTCTCCCTGCCCCGCTTTGTCAAAGGCTGCAATCAAACTCTGAACCGGGCGATTGACGTATTTGTGGAAGGATTGCAGGATCAGCAGGATGACCGTCAGCATTGCTACGAAGAACGCAAGCGTGCTGCCCAGCAGAATATTGGGAACGCTGCTGATCTTGCTGGCGGGGATCAACTGCACAAAGGAACAATCCAGCGTTACGCTGTAGGCACACATGGCAAGGTAGCGAACGCCGTCCAGAGTAATCTGTCCCTGGGTGTCTGTCTTTGCGTGGCTGGTCAGCAGCGCCTCAAGCTCCTGAGGCTGCAGTTGAACACCGCCGGAGCTTGTGACGCAGGTATCCGAAGGGTAGTGGTACAGCAGTGCGTTTTTTCCGGAAAAGGTGTTGAACGAGGATAGAATTTCCTGAATCTTCCCTTCGTCCAGCCGCAGCGCAATCAAAATATGTCCGCTCTCCGCAGAAGTGCCGCCGATGGGATAATAGCAGGGGATAAAAAACACATCATCCATTCGGGTCAGCCGAAAGCCTGTTTCCCGGAAGGCGGCGTATATATTCTGAATATCCGCATAGGCCGCCGCGTTCAGGGAAATGGCTCTCTGCCTGACGGACAGCGCGCGCTCCAGCTTGGGGAAGTAAATGTCCATTCCGCCAATCATGGCGTTCATCTGCTGGGCCACATTCAGCTCCAGCTTCAACTGGTTCAGCTCCCAGTGATAATGGGCGTTGGTGGAAAAGGAGCCCATGCGAAGCTGGGTGTAAAAGGTAATCAACTGCGGACTATCCTGATAAAATAGCTGGTTGGTCATTTCCCGCTGAATCTGCTGGACATTTTCCTCAAAGGTATCCCGAAGATAATTGACATTATTCTGTGCGGAGGAGTACAGCTCCTGTGTGACCATATATCGTCCCCAAAGGGTGCCGGCGATCTGGATCACCAGCAAAACCAGCAGCAGAATCAGAATCGTACTGGTCAAGCGTCTGACAAGGGAGAAGGGGTTTTGATTCGCCATATTGTGTTCCTCCGGCTTTGTGATTTGGATTATATAATGGGTTTCGTCACTTTGTAAAGAGAACCGCGCTTTACGGGTAAAGAATTCGTAAAAAAGTATCAAAAGCGCACTACCCTCTCTCCCACTTCATCTGCTATAATGAGTTTTGGAAAGGATGTGGCCTCATGGAAGATTTAACGTGGCAGGAAAGGATTCCTGTGGCAAAGAAATACGATCTGATCGTCTGCGGCGGCGGAGTAGCCGGTGCGGCGGCGGCACTGTCCGGGCGGCGGCAGGGACTCACTACACTGCTTCTGGACAAGCTGTGCGTTCTGGGAGGACTGGCGACCTCCGGCCTGGTGAACTACTGGGTTCCCCTGTGCAACGGCCGGGGAAAATACATCATCAAGGGCATGGCGCAGGA
>CACYNZ010000170.1 GCA_902775835.1 uncultured Eubacteriales bacterium
CCGCCACCAGCACATCCCCGTGAAAGCGGCCGAACTCCAGCTTGAAGTCAATCAGCTCAATGCTGATCTCCCGCATGTACGCAGAGATGATCGTATTGATCTGCAGGGAAACATCCGTGATGTAATCCATCTCTTCCCGGGTGGCAAGCTTCATGGCAAGAATATGCGAAATATTGATCAGCGGGTTTTCCAGTTCTTCATTCTTATAGTTGAATTCCACCACCGGCGGATTCATGATCACGCCGGCCGGAAGTCCTGTGCGCTGTTCCAGGCTGCCGGCCACACGGTTGCGCACTTTCACTTCAATGGGAATCATGTCGCACCGTTTGATCAGGCTCTGCCGGTTATCCAGCTGCTCCAGATAATGATTGGCGATGCAGTGCTGGGAAAGAATGCCAAAAAACGTCTTGCAGACTTCGTTGTTGACTTCCCCTTTTCCCAGTATCCGTCCCCGTTTGAGTCCATGAAACGCCATGGCTTCATCCTTAAAATATACAACAGCCTTTTCCGGATCGTCTGTCGCGTAAATCCGTTTGCTTTTTCCTTCTCGAATCAGTCCACAGGTCTGCATCATCCTTGCTTCCTTCCTCTTGCTTGGCAGATCGTTTGCGGTCCGGCCGTTTCCGGACGGACCTGTCAAAGGATGTTGTATTTTAGCAGATTTTTCCATTCATCACAAGACATGATCCGAATCGATTTCTACCATTTATGACATGTTCTCATGCATCCCTGCAGAGCATTACCAGCAGAAGTCCCGTTTCAAAACTCAGCTCCACCGTCTCCCTGCGAAACTCATTGCTGATGCCTACGGGATCTTCATGCGTAAGCACCGCTTGCTGCAGCGGCCACTCGGTTCCCGTCAGACAGATGCCGGTCACCTCCGGTGTCCAGGCGGCAAGGGACAGTTTTCTTCCGGGCATCTGATCAATCTGCCAGGTGCCGGGCCAGAGCATGGTCAGACGGTTCTGTGCATCCATCAGCCACGCATGCTCATGCCGGCGTGCGCACCGGCAGAGCAGTTCCAGATTGCCGATCATGTGATCGGCACGTCCGCCCAGCGCGCCCGCCATGACGAAGGTATGAAATCCCCGCTTTCTGCCCTCTTCAATGCATACTTCCATATCCGTATCATCCTTGTGTACCGGCAGGCGGAGCACTTCCGTATCCGGGATCGCCCTGTCCCGCATGGAATCAAAATCCCCCACCACAAGCCCTGGTCTGAGACCATAGGCTTCCGAGCGCACAAAACCCCCGTCTGCACAGACCAGCAGGTCTTCCTTTCTGCCTTTCATGATCTCCCGTTCTTCCCCCTGATACAGCGGGGCCACAATCAGGCATCTGGGATCATCATTCCAGATGTTTTCCATGAGACGATCGACTCCTTTCCGGACTCCAAGCAAAGTAAAAAAGTGGCTCGCGCCACTTTTTTACTGACTGATTTCAGATCAGGCTTCGGTATTCTCTTCGGGAGCAGCTTCTTCGCTGTCCACGCTTGCCACAGGCTGCTCATCAGCAGTGTTCAGCTCCAGATCATCCTCTGCACCGGCTTCAAAAGCCTCATCTTCCAGCACCTGACGGATGCTCAGGGAGATGCGCTTGTGCTCGGTATCCACGCTCAGGACCTTCACGCGGACCGTCTGGCCGACTTCAACAGCATCTTCCACCTTGGCAATCTTGTTCAAAGCGCACTGGGAAATATGCACCAGACCATCCAGGCCGGGTTCCAGCTCCACAAAAGCGCCGAAGGTCACAATGCGTACGACCTTGCCTTCCACGACGCAGCCCTGAGGATACTTCTCAGCGGCATTGTCCCACGGACGGGGCTGCAGCTGCTTGTAGCCAAGCTGAATGCGCTCGCGCTCGCGGTCCAGGCTCAGGATCTTCACGTCCACTTCCTGGTTGGGCTTCACGACTTCGCTGGGATGCTTCACATGGCCCCAGCTCAGGTCGGTGATATGCACCAGACCATCCACGCCGCCGACATCCACGAAAGCGCCGAAATCGGTCAGACGACGCACGATGCCGTGAATGACAACGCCTTCCTCAAGACGGTCCCAGGCTTCCTTCTTCTTGGCAGCGCTTTCCTCGAGGATCACAGCCTTGCGGCTGGCCACAATGCGCTTCTTCTGCTTGTCCACTTCGATGATCTTCAGCTTCATGTCCTTGCCGACAAAATCATCGATCTTCTCAACATAGCGGGGAGCCAGCTGAGAAGCAGGCACGAAGGCGCGCACGCCGCCCACGTCTGCCAGAAGTCCGCCCTTGACGGCTTCCTTGCCGACGCCTTCCACGTACTCGCCGGCTTCGTACTTGGCCATGAGTTCTTCCCAGGCCTTGCGGTTGACAATGTTGCGCTGAGAAAGAAGCACGTTGCCTTCGCCATCATTGACTTTCACAACTTCGACCTCAATCTCGTCACCCAGTTTCACATCCTGCTGGGCCAGATCGGACCGCTTGATCAGTCCGTCAGACTTGTAGCCGATATTGACGCATACTTCATCATCGGTGATCTGCACCACGGTGCCAGTGACAGTGCTGCCGGGACGGATCTTGACGAGCGTGGCGTCGACTTCAGCCATGAAGTCATTCTTGTTGGCTTCTTCAGCATTGATGTTTTCCTGGATCTTGTTCTCCATGTCGGTCATAAAAGTGACAACCTCCTTAAGTGAGTCATCCGGAGTAGATGCTCCGGCCGTGACTCCTACTGTACCGGAAAGCTGCTTGAGAAAGTCCTGCGGGATCTCCGCTGCCGTCTCCACCAGAATGGTGTTCGGGCATCGTCTTGCGCATGCTTCATATAGCTTCTTGGTGTTTGAGCTCTTCCTGCCGCCAATGACCACCATCGCATCCACTTCGGAAGCCAGGTCCGCGGCTTCCTGCTGGCGAATTGCGGTGGCGGAACATATGGTGCACCGCTCCTCAAGGTGATCAACCTTGCGGCGCAGCACCGTCAGAACCGCTTCCCATCTGTCCATGGGATAGGTCGTCTGTACACAGGCCAATGCAGTATCCAGAGAAGGAAGCGCTTCAGCCTCCTCCGGGCCACTGACCAGATACACCGGACCCCTTGCCCATCCTGCAGTTCCCTGAACTTCTGGATGGGCCTGTTCTCCGACCAAGATCACGCTTGCTCCGTCCTTGGAATACTCAGCCACAAGCTTATGCAGCCGATCCACGAACGGACAGGTGAGATCCAGAATCTCGCTTTCCCGATCCGACAGTTCTTTGAGCACAAACGGTGAAACACCATGGCTGCGGATTAGAACCAGTCTGTCACCTGCCTCGGCAGGCTTCTCAACGGGCAGGACCCCCCGCTGCGCCAGACCTGACACCACCTGGGGATTGTGAATCAATTCACCAAGGGTACAGGCAGGCACCTGTTTCTCCGCAACCGACCATGCAGCTTCCACAGCGCGACGAACTCCCATACAGAACCCGGCGTGTGCTGCAACTTTGATCTGCATGCAAGACTCCTTTCACAGTTTCCTTCTCGACACTGTTCGACATGTTCCATGCATTTCCTGCAAGCATTCCAAAAAAAATTCAGAATTTCTTTCCTGACCGCTGCGCGCTCCGCACGCTCCCATATTCCCGCAGATCCTGATGTGGGTACAGATGCAATCCTGAACTGTCAATCATTCATATATGGCCACGTTTTCCCCTGTGTGTCCGGAAGCCTCCCTGGGCACACGCTGGGGCAATCCGCCGCTTTTGCAAAAAGACACAGAAGCGGTCCGATTCCGCCACTGTGTCTTTCCTCACTTTTTCAGTTCTTCCTGCATCGCGCTGTAGGATGCCCGGATCCGTTCTATCAGCTTGGCACAGTTATCCTTGTTGACTCCGCTTTCCCGCAGATCCTGGTACTCCACCGGCTCCCCGATCACGACATGCACCACGGAGAACAGCCGCCATTTCCGGCTGATCAGCATGGGAACCAGCGGGACACCGCTGCGCAGGGCAATCAGGGCAAAACCGTCCATGATTTCCTCCATGATCCCTTTATGGTGGCGCGTTCCTTCCGGGAATATGCCCAGGATCCGGCCTTCCTTCAGCACGCGCATGCAGGCCCGCATGGCCTCCATGTCCGCCTGTCCGCGGGCAATGGGAATCATGCTCACGGTTCTGGCAATGGCCGCCATCAGCCGGTTATGCATCAGTTCCTTCTTCCCCAGAAAGATGAGCTGTTCCTTTTTGACCGGATATCCCATGATAAGGGGATCCATATTGGAGAAATGATTGGAAATCAGCAGGTAGGGGCCTTCTTTCGGAAGCCGTTCCGTATGATGGCACCTGACCGGCGACAGGGTATGGAAAAGAATGGTAACCAGCACCCGGACCAATTCATAGAATCTGGAGCGCCTGTACTTTTTTTCCTCACTCATTTTGCTGCTTCCACCACCTTAAGCACCGCTTCCACACTTTCCTCAAAGTTCATGTCCGATGTATCCACCACGACTGCGTCTTCGGCGATCCGCAGGGGATCCGTTTCGCGTTCCATGTCCTGACGGTCCCTGCGCCGCAGATCCTCCAGCACTTCCGCGAAATCCGCCTGCTCTCCTTTTTCCTGCAGCTGCAGATACCTGCGCTGTGCCCGCACCGTATCGGAAGCCGTGAGAAATATCTTTACGCTTGCGTTCGGAAGCACCACTGTACAGATATCCCGCCCGTCCACCAGCATGGACTGGGTCTTTGCAAGCGCCTGCTGAGCGCGCACCATGGCCCTGCGCACGCCGGGATAGGTGGCGATTTTGGACGCCGCCATGCTGGTGGCCTCCGTTCTCAGACGTCTGGTCACATCCCGGCCGTCCGCGAATGTAAGCTGATGTCCTTCTTCAAACGTGACGTCCACCACGAGCCCATTTACCAGCTTTTCCACGGCTTCCCGGTCGTCAATGTCCACGCCGCAGTCCAGACAGTACACAGCGGCTGCCCGGTACATGGCACCCGTGTCCAGATGTAGAATCCCCAGTCTTTCGGCCACCGCATCCGCAATACTGCTTTTCCCTGCGCCGACAGGACCGTCCATGGCAATGCTCAAAGGCATAACAATCCCTCTTTCCTTTTCGTTCATATGCTTCTGTGTCCCATGCCGAGGCAGACTTCATTGAGATGCCCAAGCCCGACTCCGAAGAACACGGCAACCGCCACATGCTCTCCAAAGCGGCACACGGCGATCTTGCCGCCCACGGAAAATCCCAGTGCCTTGTCACTGATCTGATTCAGCGCTTCCCGTGCGGCTCCGGCCACCGTGCCTTCATCGTGCACCGTTTCCTGAATCATACCCGCACGCCTGGCACACTGTACGGCCCGTTCCACAATCTTTGGCACAGACTGAAGATAATCTCCGCCGTAATCCGAGGCTGCACACATCAGCCCCTGGGACTGAAGGTCGGAAAGCATGGCGCTTTCCTCCTGACGGTTCCGGGTCATGGCCAGCATCATCGATGCTCTCGCCACATCCCTGCTTTCCAGCGGCGTACCAGCCATATCCATATATGAGCCTCCTTCCATTACGGAAATTATATCCTTCCTTGAAGTCCTATGCAACAAAAACCTGTATTTCCGCCGTTCTGGCCTTGCAACCTTTCACAAGTCATGTATGATTACAGGGAAAACTCCAATTCGAAAGGTCGAACTGTCATGTGCAAATCCTGGACCAGCTCATACCCCATCCTCACATCCAACTGTGACCTCGCCGGCGCCTGGCGTCCCAGCGCCATCCTGGAAGCATGCCAGGAAGCCGCAGGCGTGCACAGCCATCAGCTGGGCGTAGGCCGCCTGCAGCTGATTCATGACCGTATTGTATGGGTCCTCATCCGCGGCGAAGTGGAAATGGACCGTTATCCCCGCATCGGTGAAACCGTCGAGATCGAGACATTTCACCGCCCGACCCGCCACTGGTTCTTCCCTCGCTACTTCCGGATCCGCAGCCAGGAAACCGGTGAAGAACTCGGACGCTGCGGAAGCATGTGGATGCTCCTGAATCTTGACACCCGCAGGTCTGTTCCCCCGGGATCCGTTTCTTCAAGAATGCCCGACAATTCCGATATGGAACCCACCCTGGACCATCTGCCCATCCAGGTCCAGCCGCTTGCGGCTGACCCTGAGATCATACCCTATGTACCGGTTTATTCGGATCTGGACGTCAACGGCCACGTCAACAACGCGCGCTACATGGATCTGTGCTGCAACGCGCTGGGCATTCACTGCATGGAAAGCATGCAGCTGAAGCATTTTGCCATAAACTATCACGCGGAGATCCGGCCGGATCAGGACATCAGCCTGCTTCTGCGCAGAGAGGACAACCGTTTTTCCTGCACCGGTATGCGGGACACGGAAGCGTGTTTCGATATCTGCGGGGAACTTGCGCCCCGTAACTGATAAACCGGTCAGACCCGGCTCAGCAGCTCCCGCGCACGCCTTTTTGCCGCCTTCATGGCGGTGGGGATGGGCAGTTCCTCCATCTCATCAGCATCCGCCCAGCGGCAGGCGTCCACATTCTTTCCGCTCACATCCGCCGAAAACAGCCGCATTTCCCATATTCTGTGCGTGAACACATGCCTGGCTTCACCTTCCTCCCGGACAATCCGGCAGTCAAGGTGGAGCTTTTCCTTTATATAGGCCTCTGTTTCCTCTGCCGTCATACTCTGACCTTCCAGCATGGGAAATACCCACATGTCCGACAGAAGGCCTTCCGTTCTCTTCTGCATGAGAACCGCCCTGCCGGAGGTGATGATCATCACGGTGCACGGAACCACGGTTTTGGGCCGGTCATGGCTCAGCACCGGATAATTGCCCGCGTCCCCGGCCTCACATGCCGCGCATACCTGAGCAAGCGGACAGGAACTGCACAGCGGCTTTCCCACTTTGCATACCATGCTGCCCAGGTCCATGACCGCCTGATTGAAATCCCCGGGCCGGTCTTCCGGCACCCATTCCTGGGCTTTCTCCTCGATCATCTTTCGGCCTTTTCCCGTGTCCGCGGTTTCCTGCATGCGCAGCATCCGCGCAAAAACACGGACGGCATTCCCGTCCACGGCAGCCCGGCGTTCCTGAAACGCAATGCTGGCCACGGCACCGGCCGTATAGGTGCCGATTCCCCGAATGCTCTTCAGTGCATCATAGGTGCGCGGCATGCCGCCGTATGCATCGATCATCTGTCGGCTGCCCGTCCAGAGCATTCGCGCCCGCCGATAGTATCCGAGACCCTGCCATGCCCTCAGGACCTCCTCCAGTTCCGCATCCGCCAGCGTCCGGATGTCCGGAAAGCGTTCCAGAAACGAATTAAAATAGGAAAGCACAGTTTCAACCCGGGTCTGCTGAAGCATGACCTCTGACACCCAGATCCGGTAGGGATCTCGGTTCTCGCGCCATGGCAGCGACCGCCGATGCACGTCATACCACGCCAGAAGCAGTCCTGCCACGGATGCCCCATCTTCCATACGCATGTCTTTCCTCCCTTTCTCCCATGGATTGTACCATATTGCCTACATTTTCAGTTCTGCGGAATTATTTGTTATTTTGAGAATTTTCGAGATTTGTAGAGAAAGTATGAGAATTTTTCACATTTACCGGAATTTAAGCCTGTTTTCTCCCGCATTTTCTGTTTGCATATCCGGCGCAAATGGGGTATAGTAGCACCGTAAATTAGCACTCACCATGAGTGAGTGCTAACAAAACCCATACAGGAGGTAACCGAAATGACCGTGAAACCTTTGGGTGACCGCGTTGTCATCAAGAATGTAGAAGCTGAAGAAACCACCAAGGGTGGTCTGATTCTGACAAGTGCCGCAAAGGAAAAGCCCCAGATGGCTGAAATCCTGGCGGTTGGCCCGGGCGGGCTGGTAGACGGCAAGGAAATCAAGATGCAGGTCAAGGTTGGCCAGAAGATCATCTACAGCAAGTATGCCGGCACGGAAGTGAAAATCGACGGCGAAGAGCTGATCATTGTCCGCCAGTCCGATATTCTGGCAACTGTGGAATAAGATAAAGGAGTGAAGCCAAATGGCAAAGCAGATTAAATA
>CACYNZ010000171.1 GCA_902775835.1 uncultured Eubacteriales bacterium
ACAGGGTGCCATTATCTATCTGAGAATCATCTTTGTGGGCATGATCGGCAGTGCTGCCTACAATATCCTGGCAGGCGTGCTCCGGGGAATGGGAGACAGTTTCTATCCGCTGGTCTTTCTCATTATTGCCAGTATTCTGAACATTATACTGGATATTGTCTTTGTGCGGGATTTTGCCATGGGCATCGCAGGCGTTGCCTGGGCAACCATCATAGCACAGGCTGTTTCTGGCCTGCTCTGTCTGGTGCGTCTGGTCCGCATGAAGGATACAGTGGACATTAACCGCAGCACCCTTGCACCGGATGGCAGGCTGATCAAGAAACTCTGTCTTCTGGGCATGCCTGCGGGCATTACCAGTGCCATTTATTCCATGTCGGCCATTGTGGTGCAGAATCTGACCAATGCAATGGGAGAGACCATGATTGCTGCCAATGTTGCAGTCATGAAAGTGGATGGCTTTGCCATGATGCCCAATTTTACCTTCGGCACGGCGGCAACCACGTATGTCGGTCAGAATGTAGGTGCCAGAAAACCGGAGCGCATTCGCAAAGGCACATCCAGCATGCTGAAGCTGGGACTGTCTGTTTCCGCAGTACTGGTGGGATGTATTCTCCTGTTCGGCAGAAGTCTCATCGGCATGTTTACGGATACGGAGATGGTGATTTCACTCGGAGACCGCGGTCTGAAGTGGCTCGCGCTGGGATATATCTGCTTTTCTGTCAGCCAGGTGCTGCAGGGTGTTATGCGCGGAGCCGGCGAAACGGTGAAGCCCATGTGGATTTCTATTATCTCCACCGTGATTCTGAGAATGCCGCTTGCGTATCTGCTTGTGAACCTGACGAGGAGTGCCGAGTGGGTCAATGGACATCCGGATGCGATTTTCTCTTCGCTTCTGATTTCCTGGGTTCTTGCCATGCTTATGTCGCTGTATGTGTATAAGAGGGGACAATGGAAGAAAAAGCTGCCCCAGGACATGGCGGAACATATGTAAGAACTGTCTGATTCTGCATCAGTTTGCACATGGAAGTTAGACGTGGTAAAATTGTGAAAACACAGTAGCTGAGGCAGGTGCAGAATATGACGATACATGAATCCGCAGAGGATTATCTGGAGGCTATACTCCGTTTGCAGCTGGAGAAAGGATATGCCAGGAGTGTAGATGTGGCCATGCTTCTCAATGTCAGCAAGCCATCTGTAAGCGTGGCCATGAAGCGTCTTCGGGAAGACGGCTACATTATCATGGATGATGATCATCTGCTGGAGCTGACGGAAAAGGGAAGGAGCATTGCAGAGCCGATTTATGAAAGGCACACAACGCTGGCCAGTTTCTTCAGCGGACTTGGCGTGGACGAAGAGATTGCCCGTCAGGATGCATGCAAAATTGAGCATGATCTTTCGGAAGAAACATACCAGGCAATCAAACGGATGATACAGAAGAACAGACAGAAATAAACTGGAACGTATGCATTGGAAAAGCCAGTGCAAATGAAACCACCCTGCGATTTCCGCAGGGTGGTTTCATGGTTCTGGAGTATATTTTCTGTCTGATGGCGGTACAGAGACTTCAAATCCGGAAAAGTGGAAGCAAACAAACGCGGTCAAAGTGATGCCTTCTTCTCCTGACTCCAGGAAAAGACAGCTTCGGCAGCAGCACGTGTCATGCCTTTCACGGCAAGGAGACGGTCCAGACTGGCTTCCTGAACGGCTTTGATGGAGCCGAATTCACGAAGCAGAGCCTTGCGTCGCGTGGGTCCAATGCTGGGGATATCATCCAGGGCACTGTGCACAAATGCCTTATCACGCAGGCCGCGGTGATGCGTGATGGCACAGCGGTGTGCTTCATCTCGGACACGCTGGATCAGCTGGAGTTCAGGCGTCCGATGGTCAAGAACAATGGGATCCTCCTGATCAGGCACAAAGATTTCTTCCTGCTTTTTGGCAAGGCCGAACATGGCGACATGGGCACCGATTTTTTCAAGTGCTTCCCGGGAAAAGCGCAGCTGCTGAGGACCGCCGTCGATGAGGATCAGGTCAGGAAGATCACTGAAGCGGCCGCCCTGCGGGGGAAGTCCCTGAGCCTGGCGTTCCCGGAGTTCTTCCAGACCATGACTGAAGCGGCGGAAAAGGACCTCATTAAGGGAAGCGAAGTCGTTTGCACCTTCCACGGTTTTGATGCGGAATTTCCGATATTCCTTTTTGGCCGGCTCACCATCAATGAAAACCACCATGGAGCCGACGCTAAGCACACCCTGCGTATTGGAAATATCGTAGCCTTCAATTCGCCGCGGATAATGGTCCATGCCGAGGATTTCCCCGAGCCTGCGTGCGGCACCGACGGTGCGTTCCTCATGAATGTTTGCGCGGGCATTGCGCTTGAGAAGCGCATCCTCGGCATTCTTGGAAGCGAGGAGCACGAGGTCGTGCTTTTCACCACGTTGAGGAACACGAAGCGTGACAGCGCTTCCTTTCTGCTGCCTGAGCCAGGCTTCCAGTGCTTCCTGCGAACCGTCCGGCAGTTCCTGAACCAGGATATTCCGCGGAATCAGGGGCCCCTGTGCGTAGTACTGGGTAAGAAAGGCCATGAGCACTTCGCCGCGGGGCTCACTGCCCTCTCTGGAAAGCGAAAAATGATCTCCGCCCAGCATGCGGCCGCCGCGCACGTATATGATCTGTGCCATGGCGTCCAGACCATCCTGTGCAAGGGCAATAATGTCCTGTTCGCTCAGATCGGTGCGTATGGCAATCTGACGTTCCATGAGCCCGCGGACATCCTTGATTTTATCCCGAAAGACAGCGGCTTTTTCATAAGCCATTTTTTCTGCGGCTTCCTGCATGCCGGCAGTAAGGGTGTCCAGCACCCGGCTGTAATCGCCGCTCAGGAATGACTGCACGCCGCTTGTGAGCGCAGTGTATTCTTCCTGCGTGCATTTTCCGGCGCAGGGGCCGGGACATTTTCCGATATCATAGTTGATGCAGGGACGGACAGGCGCTTTCAGGGGAAAAGAGAGATTGCAGGTCCTGAGAGGAAAAACGTCTCTCACGGTATCAATGACCTGGCGTACAGCACTTGCCCCGATATAGGGACCGTAGTATTTGGCACCGTCGTTTTCCATGCGTCTTGCGAGACGGAGGCGGGCAAATGGCTCCTTTGGATCAAACCGGATATAGGGATAGTGTTTGTCATCCTTGAGAAGGATGTTATAGTAAGGCTTGTGTTCTTTAATAAGGTTACATTCAAGGCACAGGGCTTCCAGATTCGATTCACACAGTAGGATATCGAAATCTGCAATATGAGAGATCATTGCAGCCACTTTGGGTGTATGGGCTGTATCCCGGAAATAGGAACGGACCCGGTTCTTGAGGTTGACCGCTTTCCCGACGTAGATGATGTTGCCGGATACATCTTTCATCAGATAACAGCCAGGCGAATCCGGAAGCATGTCGATTTTCAGATTCAGGTTTTCGCCCCAGTCGATTTTACTCACAGGCAGCCCTCCTTTCCATGGCATTCAGCAAGAGCAGACAGATAAGCATCCATGATACAAAAATATCCCCGACCCGCGATGGATCGGGGAATTCATGGTGCCGGAGGCGGGACTTGAACCCGCACAACATCGCTGCTAACGGATTTTGAATCCGCCGCGTCTGCCATTCCGCCACTCCGGCGGCGAAAGCCATTATATCATGCACCGAAGAATTGCGCAAGCGCTTATATTGTGCGATGATTGCCGCAGGCCTGTTCTCCTGCGGTTTTACTCTTGTGCAATAAACAGGAGTGTGCTATACTTCTTCCGGATTTCCTAGGCGAAAAATATATAGGGGAGGAACATGTTGTGAAAAAGTTCTTGAAAGAATTCAAAGAGTTTGCTCTGCGCGGTAATGTGCTTGATATGGCCATTGGTATCATTATCGGCGGTGCATTCACCGGAATTGTGACCAGCCTTACGGAGAATTTCATCAATCCTCTGCTGAATCTGATTTTTGACAGAGAAGCGAATGCTGGCTACACTGTTCCCGGCGGCATTTCCAATTTCCTGACGACTGTTGTGAACTTCATCATCACCGCGCTTGTTCTTTTCTGCATCCTGCGTGCTGTGAATAAGCTGATGAGCCTGGGCAAGAAGCCTGAAGCTCCGAAGGCTCCCACTACCAAGAAGTGCCCCTTCTGCCAGAGCGAAATTGACATCAAGGCTACCCGCTGCCCGCACTGCACCTCTGAAATCAAATAAGCTTCACGGCTTTTCTTTGACAGCACAGATTGATTCTGTGCTGTTTTACTATACAAAAAAACGGGATGGATCTTTGTGAATCCATCCCGTCTGATACTCAGCGGACCAGGGTAATGACAACCCGGCGATTGGGTTCTTCACCTTCGGAATGCGTTTCCACATTCTTGTTGGCCTGAAGCGCGGAGTGAATGATTCTTCTCTCATAGGGGTTCATGGGCTCCAGAACTACTTTACGGCCAGACTTTACAGCACGGTTTGCCATGCGGTTCGCGAGCCGGACAAGGGTGTCTTCGCGCTTGGCGCGGTAGTTTTCTGTGTCCAGGGTGATGCGAGTGTAGTTGTCCTGACCGCGGTTGATTTTCAGACTGGTGAGATACTGGAGAGCATCCAGTGTTTCACCTCTGCGTCCGATCAGGATGCCAAGCGTATCACCGGTCATCTGAGCATACAGATTCCCTTCGGCATCCTTGCAGAGACTGATTTCCACGGAAACACCCATAAGACGGGTGAGCTCGGAAAGGAAAGCATAGGCACGCGCAGCTGCCGTATCACCATTGAGTTCCTCGTCAGATACAGGTGTTACTTCAGGCTTTTCCAGAGCAGATACGACCGGCTTTTCTGCTGCGGGTGCGGCGGGTGTATTTTCGACTTCGGGCTCAGGCTGCTTTTCCACAGGCTTTTCAGGAGCCTTGTTGACGCGCCGCACAGGTTCCGGACGTGCGGCAGGACGGGCTTCGGTTACAGGCTTGGGTTCTTCCTTTACAGCAGGCTTCTGAGACTTGGGTTCTTCGGTGACAGGGGCTGCTTCCGGAACAGGATCATTGCTTTCACTGAGAATTTCAAGAGGATCGTCCTCTTCAGAAGCGTTTTTCAGCGTTACGCGCACGCGTGCAAGACGTGATCCGAACAGACCGAACAGACCTTTGCTTCCTTCATCAAGCACCTGAACTTCCACATCGCTGATAGAGGCATTCAGTTCTTCGAGCGCGGCTTCAATGGCTTCTTCCTGGGTACGAGCGCTTTTTTCACAACTGGTCATTTGATTCCACCCTCCACTTGGATCGCAGATTGATTCTGCTTTTTATGATCAAGAATCTTGTTGATGATGACAGTCTGCACCATGGCAATAAGGTTGCTGGTAACCCAGTAAAGGGCGAAAGCACCGTTGTAGGAGGAGCAGATCCAGAGCGAGAACAGCGGGAAGAAGTAGTTCATGAACTTCCCAGTGGATTTCGATGCGTTATCCGCAGTCGGGGACTGGGTTGCGGGCTGCAGTTTTGTCATCGCAAACTGGGACACTGCAGAAAGAATGGGCAGCAGGAAGAAACCGTTGTAGGCTTTCATGATACTGAACTGAGTAATCATAAGATTGAAGGTCCAGCCGGGCAGGATGCTTGTGGCATCCCGATAGACCTGAAGCTCAGACAGTGCATTGAACAGCTGCGTAATGGTGGCGCTGTAGTTGGCGTTGGAGAAGCTCTCCTGGGTCAGCTCGCTCAGTGCACCGGGAAGCGTGGCAATGACTTCGGGCGTCATGATCTTCTGCCAGATGTCCGGAGAAATCTGGCGGATGGTATTGATATCCGGCATGGTGGAAGAGAACGGGGAATCGGGCATCCAGATATTCTTCACCCACAGCCAGCCTTCAAAGGCAGGAAGCTGATCCGGATTCTGGAAAATGGAGATTACCTGATGCACAATCTGTTCATTGGCAATCATGCGCATGGCAGCGAACATGGCAATCAGAATGGGGTAGGACAGAAGCAGGGGAAGACAGCCGGACAGGGGATTTACCCGCTCCTTTTTGTACAGCTCAGAGATTTTCTGCTGCATCTTTGTCTGATCTTTGGCGTACTTTTTCTGGATTTCGGCTACCTTGGGCTGCACTTCAGACATACGGCGCATGCTGACGCGGCTCTTGTAGTCGAAGGGGAGAAGGATGATGCGGATCAACAGCGTAAAGACCATGATGGACCAGCCATAATTGCCCAAGACACTGTAGATGGCGTCAATGATCCCTTTGAGGAATTCATTCATGGGTAACTATTCCCTCCTTAAAGTTGTACAGGGATCTTCCGGAACAGGATCATATCCGCCGGCACATAACGGATTGCAACGAAGAATGCGTTTCAGCGCCATCCATCCCCCGCGATATGCTCCATAACGCTGGATTGCCGTGACAGCATATTCGGAACAGGTGGGAATGAAGCGGCATGTCGGCGCATGCTTGCGCGAAGATAAGTGCCGACGGTAAAAACGAATGCAGCCAAGAAGAAAAGCTTCCATCATTTAGCGCGATTCACTTCCTTGAAAGTATGCTGTCTCGTCAGCAGATCATGAACCTGACGGGACAGACTTTGGAAGTTGGCTGTGGCGGCAGAAGGCCTGGCGACGATGACGTACAAGCCGTTTTTAACGTCCCTCAGATGAGGCCGAAAGCATTCCCGAAGCCGGCGTTTGACAAGGTTGCGCGCAACTGCATTGCCGACTTTCTTGCTGACGGAAAAACCGACTTTAAGCCCATTGCCTTTGGCATAGAGCATAACCAGATCTCGAGTGGAACTGCTCTTCCCGCGTCGGTAGACGTACTGAAAAGCACCATTCTTCTTCAGCCGATAGTTTTTCTCCATGATGCATCATTTCCTTCCGGATCGGAAGACCTCAGGAACCGAACAGATATCTGTCCGGATGAAAAGGAAAAGCCCGGCCACAGACAAAGTCGCTGCGGGCGGGCTGTCTCCACAATGTGGATACGGTCCATATGTATGGAACGCGTACATCCTTGCCAGCCTGATGATAAGGACTCAATCAGACAGTCAGCTGCTTGCGGCCGCGACGACGACGGGCGGCCAGCACACGGCGGCCATTCCGCGTGGACATACGAGACCTGAAACCGTGCACCTTGCTGCGCTGACGCTTTTTGGGCTGATACGTACGGAACATGCTCAACACTCCTCAATGATTTCATCAACCGGTAAAAACCGGAAGCCTGCTAATAAACAAACAGCTTTCGAAGTATATCGAAATGACATGCCATTGTCAAGCTGAATTTCCATGGAAGGAAGAAGAAATAAAGGAAATCCGGGATACAATCCATCTGTATATCATAATGAAGGTGCTGATCTTATGTATGACGGAGCGGGAGCTGTGTACATGGAGCAGGAGCGACTGTCAAGAACGGAATGGATAAGTAATGGGTCGTGCAGGGAAGGAAAACATGCTGGCACAATTGGCAATGAAGAAAAACTCGGGAAGATTATGATAAGAATGTTTCATTATAATTTCCCTGAGCAGGAATGGTTGACGTGGCTCAGTATGACAAAACCAAGTAATGATCAGGGAAAAGGTCTGAATGATCGCGGGAAAATAGCATTTCAGAATAACATGACATGTTGGAGATACAGATTGACTTCCAGTTCTGCGAAATTCCAGGCTATAAACGTTCGTGTTTTCTTGCAAAACACGAACGTTTATGTGATTGACTGAATGAAACGTTAAGCAAAGTAATGGAGCCCAAAGAGACAACCCTATATGAATGTACGGATTTTACGGAAGTATTACGAAAGTTTAAAAAACTTTTCAAAAAGTGCTTGACACAGAAAAGGAGCGGTGTTATGATATCCGAGCTGTTGCGAGAGCACAGCATGAACCTTGAAAACGATACAGAAACCGAAACGCAAGAAAGACAGCAAGTTCCGGAGAGTATACAGGATTGAACAGAAAGTATACAGGATTGAACAGAAGAGTTTGATCCTGGCTCAGGACGAACGCTGGCGGCGTGCCTAACACATGCAAGTCGAGCGGAGACACGGGAACGGAAGGCTTCGGCTGGAAGATCCCATGTTTTAGCGGCGGACGGGTGAGTAACGCGTGAGCAATCTGTCCTTCACAGGGGGATAAGATACCGAAAGGTGTTCTAATACCGCATAAGACCACATTCCCGCATGGGAGAGGGGTCAAAGGAGCAATCCGGTGAAGGGTGAGCTCGCGTCCGATTAGATAGTTGGTGAGGTAACGGCCCACCAAGTCAACGATCGGTAGCCGACCTGAGAGGGTGATCGGCCACATTG
>CACYNZ010000172.1 GCA_902775835.1 uncultured Eubacteriales bacterium
GCCAAAAAGCTGCTGGAGGATCTGCAGAGCCGGAACGAGCGCATGTTCCTGATCACCTTCCTGGTGATGAACACGGCAGACAATGCCAAGCAGCTTTCTCTGAACGTGAAGCAGGCGCAGAGCCTCGCCCAGCAGCATAACTGCCAGCTGATCCCGCTGGATTTCCAGCAGGAAAGCGGCATGATTTCCTGCCTGCCCCTCGGGCACAACGCGATCCGAATTCAGCGCGGTCTGACGACATCGTCGACCGCTATTTTTGTACCCTTCACCACACAGGAGCTGTTCCAGACGAGCAGGGAAGCGCTGTACTGCGGTCTCAACGCCCTGTCCAATAACCTGATCATGGTGGACAGGAAATGGCTGAAGAACCCCAACGGCCTGATCCTCGGCACACCTGGTTCCGGTAAATCCTTCGCTGCCAAGCGTGAGATTGCCAATGTGATCCTGGTGACCGACGATGACGTCATCATCTGCGATCCTGAAGGCGAGTATTTCCCGCTGGTCAGCACATTCCATGGTCAGGTGATCCGGATTTCACCCACCAGTGATTCCTACATCAACCCCATGGACATCAACCTCAACTACAGTGACGATGAGAATCCGCTTTCTCTGAAATCGGACTTCATCCTGTCCCTGTGCGAGCTGATCGTCGGAGGGCGAGACGGCCTGCAGCCGATTGAGAAAACCATCATCGACCGTGCGGTACACATTATCTATCAGCCCTATCTGGCCAATCCATGTCCGGAGAATGTGCCGATACTGGAGGATCTGTACAATGCTCTGCGGCAGCAGAAGGAGAAGGAAGCGCAGTCTCTTGCGACAGCCCTTGAAATCTACGTCACCGGTTCCCTGAATGTGTTCAATCACCGCACCAACGTGGATGTGAACAACCGGCTGGTCTGCTACGATATCAAGGAGCTGGGCAAGCAGCTGAAAAAGCTCGGCATGCTTATCGTACAGGATCAGGTATGGGGCCGCGTGACCGAAAACCGTGCCGAGGGCAGATCCACCCGGTACTACATGGACGAATTCCATCTGCTTCTGAAGGAAGAGCAGACGGCGGCGTATTCCGTTGAGATCTGGAAGCGCTTCAGAAAATGGGGCGGTATTCCGACCGGGATCACCCAGAACGTGAAGGACCTGCTGGCCAGTCAGGAAATCGAAAACATCTTTGAGAACAGCGACTACATCTACATGCTCAACCAGGCCGCCGGAGACCGGGAAATCCTGGCAAAGAAGCTGGGTATTTCGCCGCACCAGCTGTCGTATGTGACGCAGAGCGGAGAAGGCGAAGGTCTGCTGTTCTACGGCAATGTGATTCTGCCCTTCCAGGATCGTTTCCCGAAGAATACAAGGCTCTACAGCATCATGACGACCAAGCCCACTGAGGTTCACGGGTCCTGATTGCTGGGAAAAGGAGGACGAACGTGACCATTTTCCTGATCATCATGATTCCGGTGTCTGCCTTCATCGGGTTTATGATCTGCGCACTGCTGCAGATCGCCGGTGAATCCGATCGCCGGTTGGAACGGCTTATGACAGAACCGGCGCAGAAGAAGCATGCGGAAACACAGGAGAGTAAGGAGGCGGAAGCCTGATGGACGAACATCGGAACCGCGGCTCTCCCAGACTCCGGTTCTCCATGGATGAACTGGAAGATAATGCCCTGGCCCGGTCTGTCGCCAAAGTGGAAAAGGCTGCTGATGCATACGACGCGGCCCGGAAGAAACTGAGGAAGGCCTATCGGGTCACGCTGACCCGGCAAAGCAGAGAAATCACTGCTCCATCCTCTTCGGATCTTCCGCGGAATGCTTCTGATGATCACCATGCCGTGATGCAGGAAGAAGAAGTCCCGGATGTTCAGACAGATCCCAGGGCACCTGCTGTACAGAACACCCGGAAAAAGCCGAAGCCTGCAAAGGCTGAAGCGGAGATCCCCGGTGCCAGCAGCACGCCGGATCCTGAACGGCTCTTCCATGAGGCTGCCCCGGACGCAGCCGTGCCTGCCACTTCTCACGGCGCAAAGAAAAAGGTGCTGCGTCTGAAGTTTGAGGAAATGCCGGGAAAAAAGCCATCTCAGCTCACACATCCTGTGCAGAAGGCTGTGAGAACAGCCGGCGATCAGCTCCACCGTGAGGTGAAGAAATCCAATGAGGATGACAACGTGGCCGTGGATGCTGTTCTACAGGCGGATGAAAAAACAGAAACTGCTCTGCAGATGGGCGAACATGCCTATCATGCGCATAAGATGCGTTCCTACAAACGGCTGACGAAGGCGGAAAAGCAACTGGACAAAGCCAGCATCCATGCAATGGAAGAGCAGATTCATCAGGAGCATCCGCAGTTCACCAGCAACCTCTTTTCCCGGTGGCAGCAAAAGCGTGCCATTCGGCGGGAATATGCTGCAGCCAAGCGGGGCGCGAATGGCAGAACTGTTCAGAATCCAGTAAAGAGCGCGGAAAAGGCAGTAGAGAAGGTCGGTGATGCCGCTGCAAAAACAGTGGAAAGTGTCCGCCGCCGTCCGGTCATCCTGCTGCTTCTTGCTCTGGGCGGGATGCTCCTGATTGTTATGAGCAGTCTGCAATCCTGTACGCCTCTGGCCCAGTCTGTGCTGGAATCTGTTGTGATCGGCACCTATCCCGCCGAAGAAGAGGATGTCCTCGCTGCAGAACGGGTGTATGCGGAAAAGGAGCGGAAGCTCAAGGATGAGATGGATCACTATGCGCGTTATCATCCAGGCTACGATGAGTATCACGTGGAGGCCGATGAAATCTGGCACGACCCGTATGTGCTGATTGCCATTATCTCAGCCTGTTTCGATGGCAAGGAATGGGATATTGATTCAGCCATGCCGGTGATTGAGAAATACTTCAAGCTTCAGTATATCGTCACCGAAAGTATTACGACCCAGATACGATACAAAATGGAAAACGGCAAAAGGGTTCCTTACACCTACACTATCTGCAGGGTAAAGCTGGAGAACAAGAATCTGTCGCATCTGCCGGTTGTCAGTATGAGCCATCACACCCTGGGCATGTACGCCCTGTACATGGCAAGCCACGGCAACATGGATGGCATCTTCCACGGACCGCATGCGGTTCTGCTGAAGGATCCCATGCTGTATGACATTCCGCAGGAAACACTGGACGCTGATCCGACCTTTGCAAAGCTCATGGAGGAAGCCAACAAGTATGTTGGATACCCTTACGTCTGGGGCGGCTCGAGTCCGGAAACGAGCTTCGACTGTTCCGGGTTCATCTGCTATGTGTTCACCGCCAGCGGCGTGTACAACACCGGACGGCTGGGAGCAAAAGGTCTTCGGAGCCTTTGCAGGGATGTATCGGTGGATCAGGCAAAGCCCGGCGATATTGTATTCTTTGAAGGTACCATGGGTGAAGGTGTAGCGGGCATTACCCACTGCGGCATCTATGTGGGCAACGGTATGATGATCCACTGCGGATCCCCGCTGGGCTATGCCAACCTGAATGATTCCTATTGGAGACAGCACTTCCATTCCTTCGGGCGTGTCCCGAACTGATTTCTGAAAGCGGAGCCTTGCATGGACAGGGCTCCGTTTTCCATACCAACGATAAGGAGTTGCAGAAAAATGATTCGCATGAATGAAAACCAGGCCTTATTTACCGCCAGGCAGGTGATAGCAGTCATCATCGCTCTGATCCTGATATCTGCTTTCCTGCCGTCACAGGCAGATGCTGCCAGGGATGAGCCTGTCATCGAGATCGGGGACAGCGAGTGGAATGATGGTTCCTCTGTCATCCTGGATGATCCGATCTACTTCACGGGAGACGAAGATATGGAAGTGCCCGTGATTACTTCTGCCGGAAAGACGAATGTCAAAGTCAACGGAGTGAAATCCCGGAACAAGCTGCTGAAGTACACGATCCCGGAAATGCTCCTGAGGCTTGATCCAAATTTTCTGGATCTGATGGTTGAAGCAGAAAAATACATTGGCTATCCCTTCGTTTACGGCGGCTCCAGTCCGGAAACGGGCTTTGACTGTTCTGGCTTTGTCTGCTGGGTCTTTAATCAATCCGGCGTGTTCAAGACCCGACGGCTGGGAGTGCAGGGTCTCTATTCCCTGTGCACGGATATTCCCCGCGAGGAAGTGATGCCTGGCGATCTGGTGTTCTTTGAAAAGACCATGGGAGCCAATGTGAAGGGCATCACCCATGTGGGCATCTATGTGGGCAACCACATGATGATCCATGCCGGTGATCCTGTGGGCTTTGCGGACCTGAAGAACGGGCAGTGGGCAAAGAAGATCTACGCTTATGGCCGCCTGCCGATTGAATGAGGTGAAGAGTATGACTGAAAAGAAACAGAGAAGGTATCCCTCGGACCGTCTGAAGCTGCACGCACTGCTGGAGAAAAAGGAAAAGGAGCTTGTCTGGCTCCGGGAAGAAGTGGAAGAAATCCGGAAGCTTGTCCAGCAGGCAGATGCGTCGGCGATCAACGCGACGGCGGCGCAGTACAGCGTAACGCCTGAGCAGCTGGCGGAAATCATGAAGAAGTTTTACGGCGACAGGACCAGGCCCGTGCCGGAGCTTCCCAGGAGTGTGACGGAATCGGATGGGATGCCGGAAGAAAAGGAGGATTCCATTGATGATGACAATGCATAAGTGCGGAAGACGGATGATTCTTCTGCTCCTGATCGCTTCCATGCTGGCGGGCATCTGCCCAGGTATGGCGGAACCCGTGAGCGAACCGGCAGAAACGGAAATGCCTGTCCTGCCCGGAAACCCGTATCGTATTGTTCTGGTCGCGCCGGGCGGCTGGACAAACAGCAATGGGGCGGAAATCAAGGTTACGGTGACGGATAAAGAAGGCATTGGCTGGCAGAAGATCGAGTACCGCATGAACGACGGAAGCTGGACGGACTGCGAAAATCTGTTTGACAAGGGGAGGGCGGACATCACCGTCCATGAGAACGGTACCTTCATGCTCCGCGTCACCGATCCATATGACCGCACGTTTGAGGAAACGGCGCAGGTCGCCAGCATTGATCTGGTGCCCCCGCTGGTAAGCGCCAGCATCGCAAACCATGCCCTGCACATCGAAGTGCGGGATGAGCTGTCCGGCATTGCCGGTGTTCAGATTAACAGTATGCTGTTCACAACGGTGGAAGGCAGTAAACTGGATGTCGAGCTGGATGACAACATGAACAAGTTTGAAAAGCTGGCCATCCGCGGTTTTGACTTTGCCGGCAACTTTTCTGATCCGATTACGCTGGATAATCCGGATTATGTGAAGCCTGCCAATCCCACTCCGGGACCGACTGCAGCGCTGAAGCCCGGCAATAAACCGGCTTCCGGTACGGAGACTGCAACCACCCTTCCCACTGATGCGCCGGTGTCTGATCCGACACCAGTGGTGACTGCGCCTGTCATTGTGCCCGCTGTGACGGAGAAACCGCACGGCCTGGGCAGCTCTCTGATCTATGTTTCAGACAATGACTGGATGGAGCCCACGCAGGCACCGACTGCGGTGCCCACAGAGGTTCCGACTGCCGCTCCGACACCAGAACCGATCATCCAGACTGAGTACATTACCATTGGCCCCGGTATGCCTTATCAGGCGGACGGAAATTCCCATACGCTGGATGTACTGTACAGCGCGGCCACCAACAAGCAGTTCATCACCCTTCAGTCCAAGGCAGGCAACACCTTCTATCTTGTTATCGACTATGACAAGCCGATTGATGAGGAAGCGGAGATGTATGAGACCTACCTCCTGAACCTGGTGGACGAGCGGGATCTGTTGGCTCTGATGTCCGATGAGGAAAAGGAAGAGGTGCCAACGCCTACGCCGGAAATTATCTATGTCACGCCTGAACCGACGACTGTTCCCGCGCCAACGCCGGTGCCAGCTGACCCTGAGCCGGACAAAAAACCGGATCAGATGATGGCGATTCTGGCTCTTGCGGCTATCGTGGTGCTGGGCGGCGGCGCTGCTGTTTTCCTGCTGAAAAACAGGAGCAAGGGTGGCAATGTGCATGCCGACAACGACTTTGTTCTGGATGATGACGATGACGAACCGGACGAGGAAGAACAGAATCAGGAGTAAAAACACGCGCCCTGCGGACTGAACCCGCAGGGCCGTTTGCATGGAGGAAAACATGGAATTATTCATTGCTGAAAAGCCGAGCGTTGGAAAAGCCATCGCGGCCGCGATCGGTGCGACGGAATCCAAGAACGGCTACATGGAAGGCCATGGCTTCATGGTCACCTGGTGTCTGGGGCATCTGGTCGAGCTGGCTATGCCCGAGGATTACAACAAGAAGTTTGCGACCTGGCGTTATAAGGATCTGCCCATTATCCCTGACCAATGGAAATACAACGTATCCGCTGACGGCGCGAAGCAGTTCAACATTGTCTGTTCCCTGATGAACGATGACAAGGTGAATGAGATTATCTGCGCGACAGATGCCGGGCGTGAGGGTGAGCTGATCTTCCGCCTGGTCTACGAAATGGCAGGCTGCCGGAAGTCGGTTCGGCGTTTATGGATTTCCTCCATGGAAGAGACCGCGATCCGTGAAGGCATCCATGCCATGAAAAACCAGTCCGCATATGACAATCTCTATCAGGCGGCTCTCTGCCGGGCACAGGCTGACTGGCTGATCGGGATGAACGCCACGCGGCTCTATTCGCTCCTGTATGGTCCCACGCTCCCCATTGGCCGGGTTATGACGCCAACCCTGGCGATGCTCAGTGAGCGTGAAAATACCATTGAGCATTTTGAGCCGGAAACCTTCTATACCGTGAAGCTGGATCTGGGCGGAGGTCTGGTGGGTCATTCTGACCGCATCCATGATCTCAGTGAAGCCCGCGCGGTGATGGAAGCCTGCAACAGGGACAGCGCTGTGGTGAAAAAGGTGGAGCATAAGGAAAAGCGGGAGAATCCGCCGCTGCTCTATGACCTGACCACACTTCAGCGCGATGCTAATCGTATCTTCGGGTATACGGCCCAGCAGACGCTGGAATATGCCCAGTCCCTGTATGAGAAAAAGCTGTTGACCTATCCGCGCACCGACAGCCGGTTCCTGACCCATGATATGGAGGGAAAAATGCCGGAGCTGGCTTCACGGCTCAGCGGCACGCTTCCTTTCGCAACCGGTCTGGAGCTGGGCGGTCACGCGGAGCTTGTCGTGAATGACAGGAAGGTCAGCGATCACCATGCCATCATCCCTACGGATTCCATGCCGGGTCAGGAGCAGGTGATCAATTCACTGCCATCCGGGGTACGGGATCTCCTTACTCTGGTCAGTACACGGCTGCTCTGTTCCATGGACGATCCGTTTGTGTATGACGAAACGACCGTCACGGTGGGATGTGGCGGACGTGAGTTTAAGTTCAGGGGAAAGAAAGTCCTGAGCATGGGCTGGCAGCGGATCTGGCAGGCCTTCAGGGGAAGTATCGGCGGTCGTGCCGTGGAGGATGAAGAGGATAAAACAGGCGCGCTCCCGGAGGATCTGAAGGAGGGCGATGAAATCGCTTTGCCCCGGGCTGAGCTTGCCGAGGGAAAAACCACGCCGCCTGCGCACCATACCGAGGACACGATCCTGCATGCCATGGAGACTGCCGGTGCAGATGATATGCCTGATGACGCGGAGCACAAGGGTATCGGTACGCCTGCTACCCGCGCTGCGATCCTGGAGAAGCTGCTGGAAACTAAGCTGGTTGAGCGTACCGGCGATCGGAGAAAGCGGATCCTGACACCGACGGCCAAGGGAAAAGCCCTGGCGTCTGTGCTCCCGGAAAAGCTGATGTCTGCGCAGCTGACGGCTGAATGGGAGCAACGCCTGAAACGGATTGAAAAGGGCGAAGAAAAGCCGGAAGCCTTTATGGAGGATGTCCGCGCCTTCGTTCGGGAACTGACCAGGGATACCACTCGTGCGGAGAACGCGGATCAACTCTTCCAGCCCATGCGTCA
>CACYNZ010000173.1 GCA_902775835.1 uncultured Eubacteriales bacterium
TGAATGTCAATGGCATAATGCCCGACGCCCACCGAGTCCGCAAGCCGCGGAAGCACCTTCTGGTGCTCGGCCGAGATTTCCTCCTCCAGAATGGTCTTCCGGGCAAGGATCCGGCGCGATTCCCGGATATACGGCGCCTTGGCCAGCCCGTCTTCCGTGCCCAGGATATCTGCCTTAAGGCTTACCGGATATCCCTGCTCCCACAGCCAGTAGGCACAGCTCAGCGTCAGTTCCCGCGCTTTTTCCAGGTTCTGCTCCCGGTTCGGATCATCGATCACATTCCCGAAAATGTAATCGTTCTGAGACCAGTTGAGAAGCGATACTTCCCGCCGCCCGTCCGTGAAGTAGGGCGGATACTGGATCCGGCGGTAGGTCCACAGCCCCAGCGGGTTATCCTTTACCTCCCCGTCAAACATGGAAAACAGGCGCTTTCCATGGGCACCCCAGGCATTCCAGCTGAAAATGGGATCCCCCTTCAGGGTGCAGCGGGAAAAAAACTCATAGCTGTCAGGCTTTTTCATGGGCCTGCGCTCTTCATCCAGCTGCAGGGCCGCCACCCAGGTAATGGGCTGCTGGTCCTGTGCGTCAGCCTCCTCCGGCGCGTGCGCCTCCCCGGTCTCTCCCCTGCTTTCCGCGCCAACACGGTATTCCGTGCCGGTCATGGGAAGGAGTTCACCGGTATCGGTGGCGTCCAGGAAAAAGGCAGCCTGAATGCAGATCTGTTCGCCGTCCGCGTGCTCCACCGTCACCGACAGGATTCTGTCATCCCGGACAAGGGCATGTACGCACCGGGTCTCAAGATCCACTGTGAGCAGTCCCCCGTCCACATACGGCGCAAGTGACTCTGTGAGCAGCCTGTGCGCCAGCCGCGGGTCGTGCGCCACACGGCTGACCCAGCTGCTTCCCGGGCAGAACACGGTCTTTTCCTTCAGGAGCTCTGAAGCCGCCGGGTCGCGCAGATATGCCTCACGCACCGCTCTGCGGTACGCCAGATAGCTCCGTGTGGCGCCCTGGGATTCAATCCATCGGTTTTCGTCCGGAGGCACCGCCTGGCTGGTCAGCTGTCCGCCGATCCAGTCCGTGGCCTCACACATATAGACACGACGTCCATGCTCGCAGGCCGCCCTCGCCGCCTGCACGCCGCCAAGGCCCCCGCCGATGACCGCCACATCAAATGATCTGTTTATCATTACGTTCCTCTTTATCCACACAATTTGCTGTCCCGGCAGTTCCGCACCGACTTCGTCCCGGCGCATATCCGGGTATGTCCTCAGCGGCAGACGGGAAACTGAAAGCCGTGCGCGGCAAACTCTTCCCTGATCGTGCGTGCCGCACAGTCCGCCTGCGTCATATGAAAATAGCGCGTTTCTCCGTCATGGCGGTTCCAGGTCGGATCATACTGATGCCAGGCTCCATCCAGGCACACATAATTCCATGCGTGACCTCCGCCGCCGGCGTCCCCTGAAACATACAGGCAGGGAATCCCGAAAAACCGAAGAGCCAGCTGGGTGCTTCTGGCAAACCCTTCGCACACGGCTGTTCTGTTCAGGATGACCGAGCACGCCGCGCGCACATCCGAGGTCAGGTGCCTGCTTCCCTCGGGTCCGTCGTCATCCAGAAGATACTCCGTGCCCTTTACCATAAGCGCATCCCAGGCCCGCTCATGGTCCAGGTCCATATTTCCCCAGGCATCGGACTGCTTCAGCGCATTCAGTCTTTCCCTGCACGCATCCAGCAGCGCCCGGTTTCCCTGCGCATTGTTCTGAAACCACTGTGCGTCCTCCAGCACGGCATAGAACCCCAAAACAGGTATTTCCGGGCTGCACATCATCAGTTCCGGACAGTCCTGCAGCAGAGCCAGCATCACCCGCTCTTCCTCATATGCGCTCAGCCCGAGACCGGACAGGTCCCACAGGGACACATCTCCCATGGCCGCCGCATCATACCGTGCGGAAAACGCACGTTTTTCCCGGGAAGTGAGCTGGGCATACATCCAGTGCAGGGATGGATCATACACGCGCCAGGCAGGAGAGGCCGGCTCTTCCGGATACGCCTCACCCCCGGCCAGGGAAACACTGCAGAGCACAAGCAGCATACTCAGCAGAATCATTCCGGTCATCCGCACTGATCTCACGTCTTCTTTCTCCTCAGTCCATCAGCATATCCCGAAGGTCCGGCCATTCAAACACCAGACCCCTGCCGTCCATTTCCCGCACCACCTCAAGCGAGAGCCTGCCCTCATGGTCCGCTCTGACCGTAACCATGAGCGGGATGTTTCCCCGCTCTTCACAGATCAGCTCATGAATGGGCGGCTTGATGTACAGCGGTGATTCCAGTTTCGCATTCCGGAAGAAATACAGATCCACGCATTTGTCCGGGCGGGCCGCGTTATAGATAATGCGGCTCCGGCTTTCGCAGGGAATGGTCACACTCCTGTTCATCAGCGTTTCCGTTCCGACACGCACCTGATAGTCCGTACAGTCCAGCAGCAGAAGGTCCTTTGTATTGGCGGAATGACAGCTTACGGCAGCGGTCAGTGCAGCACCGTATACCGGAATGTTTTTCTCCATGGTCTCACAGGGAACCCCGTAGAAGGAACGCAGACAGGCCCGAAGCTCCGGGGATATGCTTTCCGAGACATACATCCGGTAAAAGCGTCTGGCGCCGGAGTGATCAATCAGACGGCCGATGTTTTCTCTCAGGGTCTCCTGATCGAGTTCCCTGTCCTCCCCGTCTTCCCACTGCTGCACCGCTATCATTTCCGCGACGCCGTCTCCGATTTCCACGAACGCGGCCTCGTGTTCCCTGCCGCTGCTGAACAGCAAAAGGCTGTAGTCCTGCTCGCGCTCCGGGGTGGTCCACCGCCGGTCCACCAGGCCCATGGCGGAGGCCGACACACCGCTGATGCAGCGGAACCTGCATGCCGCAAACAGTCTCAGACGCCTCAGTGCCCGCTCCACATGCACCCGGTCTCTGAGGCTCATGTAAGGCATGGTCACCACGCAGTATGAGACCTCCTCCGGAATATCCGGCAGCATTCTGCCTTCCAGAAAGGCCAGTGCCCGGAAAACCCCGTCCGCGTCATGCAGGTCCGTCTCCGGCATGTCATAGGTATGGACACAGAATCTTCCGTGATAGAATGTGCCCCAGGAAACCGAGTCAGATGAAAGATACAATCCGAGATACATGTGCTCACTCCTGAATCAGAACTGTGTCTTTTGTTTCTCTTTTTTCTCCTGCCAGTGCAGCAGAAAAAACCGGGGGATCCGAAGCTTAAAGCTGTGAATATGCTTTCAGCCGGTCAGGGCCTGTTCCTTCCGCTCCCCCTGCGCGTGCGCATGGAAAAGTCAGCTGCCATTCGGATCCATGCCCAGAAGGCATCGTTCATCTCCTCCGTTGAGGAGATCATCACATGATGCGTCCATCGCCCCGGCGCTGCCTGAACCACCACAGAAATCCCATCGGTTTCCAGCGGACGGTCCAGGCCGAAGGATATCACCAGCCAGCTGTCCGGCCGCTCCGCCTTTCTGCCCAGAGGAAGAAAGGATGCGCAGCACATCATGGTTTTCCGGAAAAAGCTGATCTGCGTCCGGGCGGTGCGGATCTCCACGTCCGGCCACTGAGCAAGAACCCGCAACCGGAACTGCTCATAGACCGGCAAAGCGTCCGGATGCCCCTGAAAGAACAGACATTCGTCCATGGACATGCTACCGTCTGTGCCTTCCATGGCCGCTCATTCCTCAAGCGCTCTGAGCATCTGCTCAGGATTTTCCGCCGCCTTCACTGCGCCAAAGGCACGGACAATGACGCCAGTCTCGTCAATGAGATACGTGGTGCGCACAATCCCCATGCTCTTTTTGCCGTAGTTCATCTTTTCCTTCCAGACATCATACGCAATGCTGACTTCCTTCTCCGGATCCGACAAAAGCGTGAAAGGCAGTTCGTAGCGCTCCGCGAATTTCTGATGGGATGCCTCGCTGTCCCGACTGATCCCGATCACCACAGCGCCTTTTTCCATGAACTGCGGATACAACTGTGCAAAACCGCACGCCTGTTTTGTACAGCCCGCTGTCATGTCCTTGGGATAGAAATAGAGGATCACCTTTCTGCCCCGGAAATCGGAAAGCGAAACCGCCTGTCCGTCCTTGTCATGAAGGGTGAAATCCGGTGCCTGAATTCCTGTGGGAAGCATGAAGCGTACCTCCTGAATCATTATTCTGTACTGAAAAGCATACCTGCTGCGCTCTTTTCCGTCAAGCCAAAGTCTGTATACCTTTTCTTATCCCTGTCCCGGATTCCGCTGCGCCGCATCCAGCAGGCTTCTCAGTGCCGCGGCAAAGGCCAGATCGTCTTCCTGTGTGCGCCTGGACGGGCCTTTCAGGCGCTGTCTGCCGCTGCGCCGCGCCTTCGCATGCACATGCCGCTCCATCAGGAGCATGTCAATATTGTCGTCCGTATACACCCGTCCTCCGGGATGCAGCGCCATGCATTTCCTGCCCAGAGCCAGGGCAGCCAGACCGTAATCCTGCGTCACCACAAGATCCCCGGGCCGGGTGAGATTGATCAGGGCCAGATCCACCGCGTCTCTTCCGGAAGCCACCACTTTCACAGTACTGTAGTCCGATTGCAGCAGATGATGCTCATCGCACATCAGCATCACCGGAATTCCCTTTTCCCGGCAGATCTGTTCCACAATCCCCGTGACAGGACATGCATCCGCATCCACATATGCCGTCATTCATCCGCCCTCCATTTTTCTGTCCAGTCCAGTCTTCTCCGCTCGGAAAACCGCATTGGTTCCGGCCCAAACTGCAGAATTCCGGGAAATTACCGCCAGCTGTTTTCTTTCCGGGTATTCTACGGTATTATATTCCTGACTCCAGCAATGGCAACCATGGAAACTGATCTTCTTTCCCGCTGCAGTGTAGCATTCCCGGTGTGTAGGGGAGAACTCTTTACGAAACAGGGAGGACTTATGCATGGCAAATGACAGACTGGTGGACATCCCGGCTTATGCAAAACTGAGCAAGCGGGGCAGCTATTATGCCTGGAAAAAGGACATGCCCTATTATGCTGACGAAGAAAATATCAGGGGATACAACGTCATTGGCTATCCCTCAGATGTGCCCGGCAAAATGATTCCCAGCTGGTGTTATGACACTTACTGTGCCCCGGACGCTGGCGCCAGAAAAGCGGAAGAAGCCACGCGGAGAAAAAAGAAGGCAGAAGAACGGGCCAGAAAGGAAGCCGAAAAGAAAGCCGAACTTGAACGTAACTTTGGTGAAGAATACATTTCTGCGAATGAGCTTACTGAAGAAGTGTACTGCTATCCCCTTCCCGGTTTTTTTGCTGAACATTTTTTCCATGAAACCGGCATGGATGCAATTCTTGACAAAGTTCTCAGCCCGGAGCGTGCCTGGCTGATCCGTCTTTCCGCCGCACTGCTCGCATCGTATCCGGCGCATCTTTCCTACAGTTTCCTGAACAGTTTTCCCATGAAGCCGCATATGCTTTTCCACATGAATTCATTCTTTTCCACCCGGCTCTGGTCTTCTGTCACAGAAGAGGAAATCCACAGTATTTTTGCGGCCTGGATCAGAAACGTGAAACCTCAGCAGATATCCTCCCGTGCAATTCAGAGTAAGATGACGCTTTACCATGACGATTCTTCTGACCATATGGGCGGCTGGTTCTCCAGCCGAATCCGGACAGGCACCAAGTATTATCCTTCCCTCCAGATTTACCGGGATATGGAATCCCATCAGCTTCTGGCCTTTGAACACCTCAAATACGTACACAACGATTCGTATCCTCTGACAAAGCTCTCGGAAATTCACACCATTGAAAACAGCGATTATCCCGAACTGCGCAGCGCCTCTCTTCATTTTTTCCTGGATCCCTACACATTCAAATCCGATCTTGCCGTTCGCCTGAGAAAGTCCACCATCTGGATTCATCCCTCTGAATATAAGAACCAGAAGGAACTTGGCGCCAAGATCAAAGATCTTGGCCAGACGCCCGTCCGTTCCGGATGGCGCACTGTGCAGTGGAACGGCAGATGGGAGGACACGGAAGGCACATGGATATTGACAGAGAATACCGGTATGCGGGAAGGCGCAGAGGAAAATGCGCGCCACTTCCTGCAGAACACAAAAAAGCGTCTCCAGCTCATGTCCTACTATCCCGCCTCCTCTGACTACAGTGCCTGCTATTTCGATATCGAAAAGGAAGATGATGAAAGCGACTTCTTTGACAATGCCCCCTTCACCGTCAAAGCCGTTCCCGGTGCCACCAAAAAGTTCCGATTGGATATCGGCCGTTGCCTCTGTTTCACCACGGAAGGTCCTTTCACAGAGGAGGAACTGATCCGTCAGCTCTGGTGCGAGGACGATCTGCGGTGCCAGTACTCACAATACATGAACCATGGCGAAACCAGCGATGTTACAGAAGAATTCTTTGACGCAATGAAAGGCCGGGAGCTTCCCCTTTTCCTTGCCAGCATGTACCGGGAATGGATCTACCACCATATCGGAGACCTGTTTGGAGACGGTCTCGAGATCACCCCATTTTTGCGGAAGGCCGCCGAATGGCGCTGCACCATCCATCCAGGCGGGAAAATTGAAGCTGATCCCATGGAGCAGGATCTGGAAAAACTGCTGAAGCGGTTTGATGTTTCCGCTGCCGCCGCCATCGCATTTCTGGAAGAAGCTGTCAGACAGCCCCATTATTTCTCGGATGCCTACAGCGACTGATGAAGCCCTGCCCCCGCGTATTTCCGCTGAAACCCGGGACAGTCAGGCATCAGAAAGCATAAAGCAGGAAGACGGAACCCTCAAAAGGTTCCGTCTTCCTGCTTTATGTCACTTTCCATATTGTTTTTCCCGCATGGCTTCCACCTTACGGCCCACCCACAGGGGAAGTTCCGTCAGAGCCAGCACGAGAAGAATCATGATCAGTGCATAGGCATAAATCTCAGCGTACTCATTGAAGTAGCTGCTGCTGTATATGGCCTTTCCCAGGGAATTCCGGGTCTGCACCAGGTATTCCGTGGACACCACCATCTTGATGCCCATGCCGGCCGCATTGATATACGCCTGCTTCATGTATCCCGCCATCAGGGGAAGATACACCTTCCAGAGAATGTAGGGCGTAAGTCCGCTGCACAGCCGGTAAACATCCAGCAGTTCACGGTCAATCCGCAGCACGCCTTCGCATGTGGCCTCGCTGATCATGGGGATCAGCACCAGGGAGGAGGCGATCAGGGGCACCCGGTCATACCGGGTCAGCACCATGATGACCACCACCAGCACGATCATGGGAATGGACCGGAGAAAGACCATAAGCGGCGCCAGAAGCCGGCGCACAAAGGGGATCATGCCTTCCAGAAGGCCCAGCCCGACGCCTGCAGCCGTGGACACAGCCAGCACCGCCAGCAGATGACGGAGCGTGGTCAGCATCAGCGTATACGTATGCGATGTGCCCAGCAGGCAGACAAAGGTCCGCAGGATTTCCCCGATTCCCGGAAAAACCAGACGGTCATGTTTCGCCAGGCCCGCCAGCTGAATCACAGCCGCGATAAGAATGATTCCAAGACAGTAGGCAAGCGTGCCTGCTTTTTTAGTCGGCCGCATAATAGAATTCGTCCGCAGGCACCGCGCCGCCGAACTGGGTCAGATCCACGTTAGCCGTGGTCTCCACCTGTTCCCTGGCATCCGCTGCGCTCATGAAGCGGATGCTGCAGTTGGGAATGGCGGACACAGCCACCTTCTGGTTGGGCAGGATCTCAAGCTTCACAGCCGCTTCTGCCACAGCTTCCACATCCGTTGAGCACTTGTCGCAGGCCTCGGCCGCCTGGGAAAGGAACCAGGCCACCATCTCAGGATTGCTTTCGGCCGTTGCCGCCTTCACAAACAGGGCAGCCTGG
>CACYNZ010000174.1 GCA_902775835.1 uncultured Eubacteriales bacterium
GGGAACTGGCAGAGTATGTGACAAAAACCCTGCAGGGCAGCAAATGAGGGGAAAAGCGTTGAAGATTGTCCAGATGGTATCGCATTTCAAGACAGGGGATGCGATCGGAAATGAAATCATTGCCATGCACCGGCTGCTCTCAGAGGAAGGGTATGACGCGTATGTGACGGCGCTGAGCATTCATGAGGATGCGGCCAGTCAGGTGCGCATGCTGGATGCATCCGTTCTTCAGGACCTGCAGGCGGAGGATGTAGCCATATTTCACAAGGCCGCCGGGGACGTGTTCAGCTCCGTGTTCCGGACGCTCAGGTGCCGGAAGGTGATGATCTATCACAATATTACGCCGGCGTCCTTCTTTTTCTGGTATGATCCGGCTATCTGGCTGAATCAGGTGCGGGGCCGGAGGCAGGTGCGCTCAATGGCGGGCGATGGGATCTGGGTCTGGGGCGACAGCCAGTACAACTGCCGGGAACTGAAGGAGATGGGGTATCCGGAAGACAGAATCCGGTGCCTGCCGATCCTTATGCCCCCGGTCAAGGCGCTGCCGGACCCGGATCCGGAGACGCTCTCCCGTCTGAAGGAAAACGGGGGCACGGTGTTCCTGTTTGTGGGGCGTGTTGCGCCCAACAAGCGGCATGAGGAGATTCTGCGCGTGTTTGACACCTACAAGTGCACGCGAGATCCGAAGGCACGGCTGTATCTGGTGGGCAGCTGGGAAGGAAATGAGAAATACTATGCCAAGCTGCAGGGATATATTGAGGACCTGAAGCTCAGGGACGTGTATTTCCAGGGGCATGTCTCCGAAGCGGAAAAGGAAGCCTATTATGCGGCGGCGGATGTGTTTGTTTGTATGAGCGCCCATGAGGGCTTCTGCATACCCCTGATCGAAGCAATCCGGCATGACCTGCCGGTGGTGGCGTATTCGGCAGCGGCGGTGCCGGAAACCATCGGCGGGCATGCGCTTCTGTTTGAAGAAATGGATTATGAGCATATCTGCCAAAGCGTGGCGGACACGCTTGCACATCCCGCGGCAGTCGGGCGCCTGGTTCAGGAGCAGAAAGCCGCGGTCAGCCGGTTTGACTATGAGCTTGTGCGGAAGCAGTTTCTGAAACTGCTGTCCGAAGTGCTGGGGGAGAAGGCATGAGCGCGGAAAAGCGGTATAAGCCCCTGTGGATGATCCACAACCGTACATACCGGGCACTGGCCCGGGAAGCGAGAAGAAAGCGCCTGGCACTTTACCGGCAGAAGGCGCAGAAAATGCTTCAGTTCATGATGAGGAAGCGAGGGAAGAGTCAATGAAAATGACAGCCCTGATCATGGCCGGAGGACGCGGGGAGCGTTTCTGGCCCAAGAGCCGGCAGGATATGCCGAAGCAGTTCCTGGCACTGACGGATCCGGACAGGACCATGATCCAGTGCACAGTGGACCGGCTGCTGCCGGTCATGCAGATGGAGGATATCTTCATTGCCACGGGTGAATCCTACCGGGAACTGGTGAAAAAACAGCTGCCAGACCTGCCCGAGGAGAATATCCTCTGCGAGCCCTGTGCGAGGAACACGGCACCATGCATTGGGCTTGGCGCGGTGCATATCCGAAAAAAATACGGGGACGCCATGATGGTGGTGCTGCCCTCGGATCACCTGATCACCCAGCCGCGCATGTTCCGCAGCGTGCTCAAGCAGGCGGCGAGAGTGGCGGAGTCGGAAAACGCGCTTGTGACGCTGGGTATCACGCCCAGCAGCCCGGACACGGGATACGGGTATATCCGATATGACACGGAAAGCCCTCAGGTCATGGGCACGGCGTTCCATGTGACCAGGTTTGCGGAAAAGCCGTCCCTGGACGTGGCCCGGCAGTACCTGGCCAGCGGGGATTACCTGTGGAACAGCGGCATGTTCATCTGGAAGGTTTCCACGATCCTTGAGGAGATCGGAACGCATCTTCCGGAGCATGCTGCCCTGCTGGAGGAAATCGCGGGGGCCATCGGCACGGATCAGGAAAAGGCCGTGCTGGAGGAAAAGTTCCCGCGCATGAAACCGATCTCCGTGGACTACGGCATCATGGAAAAGACGAAGCGGATCTATACGATTCCCTCGTCCTTCGGCTGGGATGACGTGGGATCCTGGCAGGCCGTGGGCCGCATGCACCAGCTGGACGGCGGGGACAACTATTTCTCCGGCGACGTGCTGGCGGTGGAGGCCAATCACTGCATTGTGCAGGGGGATCAGAAGATGATTGCCCTGATCGGTACGGAGAATCTGGTCATTGTGGATACGGAGGACGCTCTGCTGGTCTGCGACAAGAATCATACCGGGGACATCAAGAAAGTGCTGGAGAAGCTGCGGGAAAAGAACCGTCGCGAACTTCTGTAAGACGGACAAGAGATGGAGGATTGTGAAGATATGAAAAAGGCATTGATTACGGGTATCACCGGCCAGGACGGAAGCTTTCTGGCAGAACTGCTTCTGGAAAAGGGATATGAGGTGCACGGCATTGTGCGCAGAAGTTCCGTGTCCACCACGGAGCGCATCGATCATCTGCTGGCGGAAAAATCGATCCATATTCATGAGGGCGACCTGTCTGATTCGTCCAGCCTGATCCGCGTCATTCATGAGGTGGAGCCGGACGAGATCTACAACCTGGCGGCCCAGTCCCATGTGCAGGTGAGCTTTGACGCGGCCGAGTATACCGGTGACGTGGACGCCCTGGGTGTACTGCGGATTCTGGAAGCGGTGCGGATTCTCGGGCTTGCCAAGAAGACCCGGATCTATCAGGCGTCCACCAGTGAACTGTACGGTAAGGTGGAAGCCTGCCCCCAGGACGAGAACACGCCCTTCCATCCCTACAGCCCCTATGCGGTGGCCAAGCAGTACGGCTTCTGGATGATGAAGGAATACCGGGAAGCCTACGGCATGTTCTGCTGCAACGGCATTCTGTTCAATCATGAGTCCGAGCGCCGGGGCGAAAACTTCGTGACCCGCAAGATCACCCTGGCAGCGGCGCGCATTGCCTGCGGGCTGCAGGATCATCTGGAACTGGGCAATCTGGACAGCGGCCGGGACTGGGGCTATGCCAAGGATTATGTGGAATGCATGTGGCTGATGCTCCAGCAGGATGAACCCGACGACTATGTGGTGGCCACCGGCGAGCAGCACACCGTGCGCGAGTTCACGGAACTGGCTTTCAGGGAAGTGGGCATTGAGCTTGAGTGGAAGGGCGAGGGCCTGGAGGAAAAGGGCTTTGACAGAAAGACCGGAAAGATGCTGGTCTGCGTGAACCCCGCATGGTTCCGGCCCACGGATGTAGTGAACCTTCTGGGCAACCCTGAAAAGGCACGGACAAAGCTCGGCTGGAATCCGAGAAAGACCAGCTATGAGGAACTGTGCCGGATCATGGCGCGCCATGACCTGGAAAAGGCCAGACGGGAGGCCATGCTGAAGGCTCAGCAGTAAAACAGTTCCGGGAACGGAGAAACGAGCATGGAAAAGATTGCCTTTGTATGCCAGCGCTACGGCGAGGAGGTCAACGGCGGGGCAGAACTGTACTGCCGCCAGGTCGCCGAGCATCTGGCAGGGCACTATGAGGTGGACGTGTACACCACCTGCGCCGTGGACTATATTACCTGGAACAATGAGTATCCCGCCGGGGAAAGCACGCTCAACGGCGTGCATATCCGGCGCTGGCCCGTGCAGTTTCCGCGGCAGCGGATCATTCAGGGCATATGCGGGCGCTGGATCCGGTACAGCCCGGTGCATTCCTCTGCCGTGGAGCGCCGCTGGATCCGGGCTCAGGGTCCGGTCTGCGATGCGGCGCTGGATGCGCTCTGGGAGCATCAGGGGGAATACAGGGCCATCTTCTTTATGACCTATCTGTATTACCTCACCGCCATGGGCGTGCCCCGGGGGTTCAGGAACGCCCTGCTGATCCCCACCCTGCACGATGAATGGCCCGCCTACCTGCGGCATTATGACCGCGTGTTCCGCGGGGCAAAGGGCATTGTCTGGAACAGCCGGGAAGAGCTGGAGTTTGCGGAAAAGCGGTTCCCCGGCATCGGGACGGTGCCGGGCGTGATCACGGGCATCGGGATTGAAGTCCCGGAGGAGCTGAAAGTGCCGGACCGGATCCGGGACATGCAGGATCCGTATGTGGTCTATGTGGGCCGCGTGGACGAATCCAAGGGCTGCGGGGAAATGTTCCGGTATTTTGAGGAATACAAGAAAAGATGCCCAGGCCCGCTGAAGCTGGTGCTCATCGGCAAGGTGAACATGCCCGTTCCGCAGCGGGAGGACATTCTGTCCCTCGGATTTGTGTCCGAGCAGGAGAAGTTCGGGGTCATGCAGAAAGCCCGGGGCCTTGTGCTCTGTTCCCGGTTTGAGAGCCTGTCCATGGTGGTGCTGGAAAGCATGCTGCTGGGACGGCCAGTGCTGGTCAACGGGGCATGCGAGGTGCTCCGGGGGCACGTCACTCGCAGCGGCGCGGGGATTGCCTATGACAGTCCCGAGGCCTTTGCCCGGGGCCTGGAAGCACTTCAGACCGAGGATGAAGCCTACCGCGGCATGGCGGAAAAGGGACAGCGGTATGTGCAAGAAAACTATCGCTGGGATGTCATTGAGGATAAATACCTCCGGTTCATTGAAACGACTTGCGGCAGATGAAGAAGGAGAGAAACACTTTGGATCAGGCAGTGGAAAAGGCAGTATTCGGACTGTATCAGTCCATAGAGGAGCGCCTGGCACAGGAAAAGGATTCCAAAGACCGGCTGATCCGGATCCGGCCTGAAATCCTTCAGATGTTTGTGACGCAGGATCCCGCCGCTGTGGATTATCTGGCTTTGAAAGACCTGGACAATGAAGACTTTCTGTTTGCCATTTACCTGACCATGTGCCGCCGGTGTCCGTCCGACACGGACCTTGCGGTATTCAGGAGCAAGGCACAGAAGATGGAGCGGGAAGCGTTCCAGAGCATGATGATTGAAACCGTGGCCAGATCCAGTGAGGTGGCGGAAAAGGGTGCCTGGCTGGATCACTATTCCCTGTACAAGAAATACGATCCCTCATCCATGCTTCGCAGCAGGAGCCTGGCCAAGTCCCGGCTGTATGAGCCGCTGCACAGCATCTATATGAAGCTGCCCATCGGGCTTCGGATCCTGGCCAAGAAAGTGAAGCTGAAAGTGTGGAGATGAAAGACGTGAAAACGGTATTTATCGATATTTCCATTCTGATTCAGACCCGTTTTCTCACGGGCATTCAGCGCGTGGCGCTTGAGGTGATTGAGCGCCTGGCAAAGATGCCCTGGGTGCGTCTGGTGCTCCTTACTCAGGATGCGAACAGCATGAGCTACCGCCGGGTGGATGAGACAGCGTTCCTGAAGAAAGGCGCTGCCAGAGGACCGGAGGAAGTGGAAAAACTGTGCCTGGACAGGCTGTCACTGGACGATATGGCGCGATATCCGGATCCTGTGTTTCTGGATATCGATTCTGTCTGGGCCTGCCTGAAGCTGCGCACAGACCTGTATCCGGAACTGAAGAAACGGAATATCCGGATTGTGACCCATGTCTATGACGTGATCGTGATCTCACATCCCCAGTTCTCGAGTCTTGACAATATTGTACGTTTTCCGCCCTATATTGCGGCTGCCATCGAGTATGCTGATCACATTGTTGTGAACACGGACTATACGCGGCAGGAGCTGTTCCGGATCGCGAAGGAATTCGGGCTCCGCAGAGAACCGGAGATTTCCGTGATTCCGCTGGGCGCGGACTTCGCCGGGAGCCGGTTTGATGCCTCCAAAGTGCATAAGGATGCCCTGAAGATTGCCGAGGCCGGACCGTACGTGCTGACGGTGAGCACTATTGAGCCCCGGAAGAACCACAAACTGCTTCTGGACGCATTTGACAGTGGTGTGGACAAACTGGGCATACAGATGGTCTTTGCAGGAAGAGAAGGCTGGAATGTCTCGGAACTGATGAAGCGCATTCACAGTCATCCGCGGTATCAGAAAACGCTGTTCCACCTGACAGGCATGAATGATGACACGATCCGCTTCCTGTACCAGCATGCCATGATGGTGCTGTTTCCCACCTATATTGAAGGCTTCGGGCTTTCCACCATTGAGGCCATCCAGCAGGGCACGCCGGTGGCGTGCTCGGATATTCCTGTCATGCGCGAAGTGGGCGGGGAATTCTGCGATTACTTTGATCTGCACCGGCCGGAAGACGTGGTGCGGATCCTGAAGCACTACAAGGAAGACCCGAAAGCTTACCAGGAGCGCCGGGAAAAGCTGAAGAGGTACAAGACATTCACGTGGGATGAGATGGTGAACCGACTGGCGGAGGTGCTGGGCAGCACATGGCCGGAACCGGAAGCGAGCAGACCGGAAATCCGGCAGATGATGATGCTTACCTCCAGGGCGGATTCCTTCCTGGGCACCGTTCCCTTTGTGGAAGCCCTGATGCCCTTTATCCGGGAAATGGTGATCTTCTGTCCGGAAAAAACGGGTGCGGAGATCCGGGAAAAGTATCAGGGCCGGCTCAGCATCCGCTGCGTTTCGGATGAGGAACTGCTGCAGGGACGGCCGCTGCCCCGGGATCACCAGACCAGGAACTTTTATCTGCGCGCCCTGGCCATCCAGAGTGACGCGATGGACCCGTACTTCATCATGTCGGACGATGATTACCGGCCGCTGTGCCAGGTGGATGAGAGCTTCTTCTTCCAGGACGGGCGGATGAATGCCTACTATTTCCATGACCTGGACCTGTACTGCCGGGACATTCCCGTGTCCACATCCTTTGATGAGGGCATGCACAGGCTGAATAGGTTCCTGCATGAGAAGGGGCTTCCGAACCTGTGCTATGCTTCGCATATGCCTCAGATCATCTGCAAGGCCTGGTTCCGGGAAATGCTGGAAATGTATCCGGAACTTCTGGAACTGGGATGCTGCGAATGGAGCACCTACTTCAATATTGAGAGCACACTGCATCCGGAGGCCTTCCGTCTGCAGCCCTGCCGGACGCTCATGTGGCCCGGGGACGTGACCAACTGGGCAAGGTTTGTGGAACCGGACGAATACGTGTTTGAAAACCATTATCCGGAAGCCTATGCTGAGGGCGGACTGCTGGCGGGATGCGCGCAGGATGTGCAAAGTGGCGCGCACGCGGACGCGGAGGAAAAGATCCGGCGCTATCGGGACATGTGGTCCGGAAAACAGAAGCGCGCTGAGGAAATCTTTGACGCGTACTGCAGGGAATTCCGCACCCGCTACGGCACGCGGCCTCAGATCATGTTCACCTGGAACGGGGATCACGGCGAGTTTGCGAAGCTGGAATACATCCGGACCGGAGAGAATGCGGCCATCCGCATGCGTGTGGAAGTGATGGATCCGGTGTACGCGTATCTTGAGAAAAGCGGCGTGCAGCTGGACATCGGATGGAACTACGGCACGGAGCAGAAGCTCTACAACCGCAGCCGCGTTCTGGACAGGGAGCATCCCATTGTGTTCACCTTCCTGATTCCGCCGGCGGGGACCACCACGGCGATCCATCTGGGGTATGAGATCGGGGACGGCGTCTATCACGAATGCGTGTCCATCCCCCTTACGATTGAATAAACAGGAATAATGCGTATATGAAGAAAATGCTATCTGAAATCTGGTCCTACCGGGAAATGGTCTGGGGACTGGTGCACAGGGATCTGCGCGGGCGCTACAAGGGATCCGCTCTGGGATTCCTGTGGACGTTCATCAATCCGCTCCTGCAGCTGGCCGTGTATTCCATGGTCTTCTCGGTGATACTGCACAGCGGGATTGACAAGTATTACCTGCATCTGTTTGTGGCACTGATCCCCT
>CACYNZ010000175.1 GCA_902775835.1 uncultured Eubacteriales bacterium
AAGACCGCCTGCCTGAATTTTTCTTCGCCGGTCTTCTGCCATGCATTGAGAAATCCCACAAGTGCTTCCGCCTGGACCCACCAGATCCGCGTCGTGTCAATGACGCCATTTTCCATTTCATTGGCAAATCCATGATCTGTCATGGCAAGCTCATAGGTTTTGTGAGCCAGATTCATTAATTTAGGCCGTATTCTCTGTGTCAGATGTTCATCATTGAGAATCTCAAGTGTCCTGTCCATAAGCCAAGAGGTCTCAATATCATGCCCAAAAGAATGAAGATCAATCAAAGAATTCCATTCATTATCGAAGAATACTTCCTGCCGCTTCAACTGCTGATTGTAGATATGCGCTTCCCATGCATCAATGACTTCATACAGTTTCACGCGCACTTTTTCATTCTGGCTCACGCGATACAGTTCTGTATAAGCTTCCAGTACATGCAGCAGCGTATTCATGGTTCTGAACGCCATAACGCCGTTTTCACTGAGCTTTTCATTGCTTTCCGGACAGTAATCCCGCGTCATTGACTCGAGATATCCGATCTCATCGCGGAAACGGGTTTCAATCAGATCAAACAGGGCAAAAGCTTTTTCAAGCGCAAACTGATTCCCCGCTGCATCTGCATAGGCAGAAAGAGCATATATCGCGAAAGCCTGATTATATGTATGCTTTGTTGAATCATATACCCTTCCATCAGGATGAACAGACCAGAACATTCCGCCGTATTCCATGTCTGACATCCGCAGCAGCATTTCCAGAGCATGATTGGCTTCATCCAGGAGCGCAGGGTCTCCCAGGAGTTTATAGGCGCTGGAAAAGAAATACAAAAGACGGCTGTTAAGGATACAGCCCTTCACTGCTTTGGGCTTTCGATCCAGATCAAAGGTAACTTCTCCAATATAGCCCGGCCCCGCTGGATCCCTCAGGCTCCGCCAGAAAGGAATCAGACAGTTTTCAAGATGAAGCCTGGCTTCATTTCCAATAGCCATCGGTTTCTCCCCTTATCTGCGTCCTACTTCCAGATCAGTTTCTGTGACAACGGAATGTTTCTTTATATAGTCCACAACCAGATCAACCTGCGTAAATGCAAGGCCGACATAGGTATCCGCTGCGCCGTAGTAAATTGCAATCCGTCCGGTTTCCGTATCCTGCAGCGTCGCGCAGGGGAATGTGACATTCGGAACAAATCCGCGCTCTTCATAAGGTTCTTCAGGCGTAAGAAGGTAATTCTCACAACGGTACAGAACCTTTGACGGCTCGTCAATATCAAGAATCGCGCCGCCAATTGAATACACAAATCCATTGCAGGTGCTGCTTACCCCATGATAGAACAGCAGCCAGCCTTCCGTCGTTTCAATAGGAGCTGCGCCACCTCCGATTTTCACCGACTCCCACCACCGGCTGCCGGCGCTCATCACATGCCTGTGTTTTCCCCAGTAAGTCATATCCGGACTTTCCGAAAGAAAAATATCACCAAACGGAGTATGACCGCTGTCAGAAGGTCTGGACAGAAGCAGGTATCTGTCATGGACCTTTCGCGGAAACAGAACAGCATTCCGGTTGAAGGGAATAAATGGATTTTCCAGCCGCACAAACGTCTTGAAGTCCTTTGTGCTTGCCATGCCAATTGACGCGCCATAGAAATCCTGGCACCATACAGCGTAATAGGTATCATCAATTTTAATCAGTCTGGGATCGTACGCATAGCGAGGCATGAAGGATTCGCCGTTTTCGTCTACAAACGGAATCTTTTCTTTATCAATTTTCCAGGATATGCCGTCATCACTGCGTCCCAGATAAATATATGGAATTCCGTTGACCTGTTCTCCACGGAGAACAGCGATAAAACCATCTTCCCAGGGGCATACCGCGCTGTTGAAAATTCTTGCCACGCCAGGAGCCGGATTCCTCGGGATTACAGGATTGTTGCTGTAGCGCCAGACAGGAGCATCATGCACGTCATTCGCCGGCCGATCCTGCCAGGGGATGTTCGGAAGCGGTCCACCAGTGAGAATTTTCACTTTATCCATTTTTCTTTCTCCTCCCAATAAGCTTTTTCAATAGGTTCCTGTTCAGTCTTTCCTTCTGAGATACCCGTTATTTCATTTCCTCTGTCTCAGACCAGCTGCGGTTAAGTTACTAATTAGCTTATTGTTACCATCTTTCTTCACGGATTATAGTTTCCAGTGAATCGAGTGTCAAGAATGGTTCGGCATGGTTATAGTATTTCACCGGACCATTGTTCCACATTCCCGTCCTCATTCTTTACATGTTGTTCCACAGAATGTGTCTTTTTCTTGTTCCCTTTCAGCCGCTCCTTGTGGATTCAAACTCCAGCTGTTATACTTTTCATATTCTGGCCTGAAGGGAGTATGAAACATGAAGCTTTGGGGAGGACGTTTTCAGAAAGGGACATCCGGACTCATGGATGATTTTCATTCAAGTATATCGTTTGACCAGCGTTTATTTGAAGAGGATATCCTCGGCTCAATTGCGCATGCAACCATGCTGGGCAAGCAGGGAATCATATCCGAGGCCGATACCCAGTCCATCATAGAGGGCCTGAAGGAAATACTGGCTGATGCAAAAGAAGGCAGCATACAGTGGCGAGTTGATGCTGAAGACATTCATATGAATGTTGAATCCATCCTGACCGAAAGAATCGGCGAAGCCGGAAAACGACTGCACACCGGAAGAAGCCGAAACGATCAAGTCGCTCTTGACATGCATATGTATGCCAGAAAAAGCTGCAAAGAAACCATAGCGCTTCTCGTTGAACTGATCAGCACCTTGATTCAGCATGCTGAGCAGAACATAGATACCATTATGCCGGGATATACACATCTTCAAAAAGCCCAGCCGATAACACTGGCTCATCATCTTATGGCTTATGTGCAGATGTTTCTGCGTGACCGCAAACGCTTTCAGGCAGCATATGACAGCAGCAATGTGTGTCCGCTTGGCAGCGGCGCTCTTGCCACAACCACCTACCCTCTTGACCGTCAATTTGTAGCTGAACAGCTGGATTTTCCCGCCATCACCCAGAATAGTCTGGATGCTGTCAGCGACCGCGATTACCTGCTCGAATACATCTCTGCAGCGTCCATTGCCATGATGCATTTAAGCCGCTTCTGTGAAGAGCTTATCCTCTGGTCGTCTTCGGAATTTCATTTTGTGGAAATGGATGATTCCTTCTCTACAGGTTCATCCATTATGCCGCAGAAAAAGAATCCCGATGCTGCGGAACTGATCCGTGGGAAAAGCGGGCGGGTATTCGGCGATCTGATGAGCCTCCTGACCACCATGAAGGGCCTGCCCCTGGCATATAACAAAGATATGCAGGAAGACAAAGAGTCGTTTTTTGATGCCAGAGATACCCTGCTGGGATGCCTTTCTGTGTTCATCCCCATGATCAAATCCATCTCATTTGTTAAAGCCAATATGCGTTCAGGTGCTGCCGGCGGCTTTACAAACGCGACAGATCTCGCCGATTATCTGGTTGGCAAAGGACTGGCTTTTCGGGATGCCCATCGTATTGTCGGGCAACTGGTGGCATACTGCATAGAAAACGATAAGGCATTGAATGATCTGTCCCTGGCGGAATTCCAGAATTTTGATCCTGCATTTCGGGAAGATGTTTATTCTTCCCTCTCTCTGGAAAACTGTGTCATGCTTCGCAGTCTTCCAGGCGGTCCGGCACCGGATGCTGTGCGTCTCAGTATTGAGCAGGCCAAGAAGATGCTGCTCTCCGAACCTCTTTAATACCTTCTATCGCTGATTCCAAGTCAGCCGTTGAATGTGTAAAAATGCTCCATGGAAAAGGAGTCATTCCTTTTCCATGGAGCATTCTCTTTATCTGGATTCTGCAACGCTCATTCTCACCAAAGCCCGTTTCAGATGGGCTTCAGCAAGCCGATGTTCCATATCCGACATTTTGGTATTGGCAAGAGTCTTCTGCGCACGTTCCGCCGCATTCCTGGCTCTCTCCAGATCAATCTTGGCATCCCATTCAAATGTGGTAGGTACCAGACTGACTTCTCCGTTCATGACAGATATAAGCCCGCCAATACATGCTGCATGCCGCTTTTCACCCTGCGTACTGATCATGGCCCGGCCCATGCCCAACGGAGCAACACAGTCCATATGTCCGGCCATCACACCCAGATCTCCACTTGTTGTTCTGACAACCACTTCTTCAGCTTCGCCTTCAAAAAGCAGTCCATCTGGAGTAACGATTTTCAGCGGGAAGCTCTTCATGCCTCCTCACCACCCTGATGATACTTTGCAACAACATCATCAATGGAACCGGCAAAAAGGAAATAGGATTCAGGAATCTCGTCATGCTTGCCCTCAATGATTTCCTTGAACCCGCGTACCGTTTCCTTCAGCGGGACATATTTCCCCTCATACCCTGTGAACTGCTCTGCAACAGCGAACGGCTGCGAGAGGAAACGCTGAACTTTTCTGGCACGGTTTACAGTCAGCTTATCCTCATCGCTCAACTCATCCATACCCATGATGGCAATAATATCCTGAAGCTCCTTGTATCTCTGCAGAATATGCTGAACGCTTCTCGCTGTTTCATAATGCTCTTTCCCAACCACTTCCGGAGAAAGAATACGGGAAGTAGAAGAAAGAGGGTCCACAGCAGGATAAATGCCAAGTGAAGAAATCGACCGATCCAAAGCCGTGGTCGCATCCAGGTGTGCAAACGTAGTGGCTGGCGCGGGATCCGTATAGTCATCCGCAGGAACATATACAGCCTGCACGGATGTGATTGATCCGTTCTTCGTACTGGTAATCCGTTCCTGCAGAGCGCCCATTTCAGTGGCAAGCGTCGGCTGATAGCCAACAGCACTGGGCATACGTCCCAGCAGTGCAGAGACCTCGGAACCTGCCTGGGTAAAACGGAAAATATTATCAATGAACAGCAGTACATCCTGATGCTTTACATCACGGAAATACTCTGCCATCGTCAGTCCGCTTAAACCGACACGCATTCTCGCTCCCGGAGGCTCATTCATCTGTCCATAGACCATGGCAGTTTTATTAATAACTCCGGATTCGATCATTTCATTATAAAGATCGTTTCCTTCACGGGTACGTTCTCCAACACCAGTAAATACGGAAATACCGCCATGTGCTTTCGCCACGTTATTGATCAATTCCATGATCAACACGGTTTTTCCGACACCGGCGCCACCAAACAGGCCGATTTTTCCACCCTTGGCATAAGGACAGATCAAATCGATAACCTTGATTCCCGTTTCCAGAATCTCAGATGAAGTCATCTGGTCTTCATAGGAAGGTGCTGCCCTGTGAATCGGCCAGCGTTCCTGGCCTTCAGGCATGGGCTTGCCATTATCAATGGTATCGCCAAGCAGATTAAAAACTCTGCCCAGACATGCTTCTCCCACTGGAACACTGATGGATTTACCGGTGTCGATTGCTTCAATTCCCCGCTGAAGTCCATCAGTAGAACTCATGGCAACACATCGAACAATATTGTCACCGATATGCTGCGCAACCTCCGCAACAATTTTCCGACCATCCATCGTGATCTCAATGGCATTATTAAGATCCGGCAGATTATCCTCAGAAAACCGAATATCCAGAACAGGCCCCATAATCTGGACAACGGTTCCTGCATTCTTTGGCATATGTTCTCAACTCCTTGCATATCACAGGCTTCTTAGGAACCTGCCACAATCTCTGTAATCTCCTGCGTAATTGCTGCCTGTCTTGCCTGATTGAATTTCAGACTCAGGTCTGCAATCATATCTTCTGCATTCTGAGTGGCTGCGTCCATGGCGGTACGTCTTGCCGCCTGTTCAGATGCCCGGCTTTCACACAGTGCGCCATACAGCACGCCGCCGAGATATTCCGGTATGATGGATTCGAATACAGATGTCGAATCCGGCTCATACAGAATTTCCTTTTTGTTTCCACCCTGATTTTCAGACACAGCAGACAGGGGAAGCAATGTACGTGTATTGGGAATCTGCGAAAGCACGGAGACAAAATTCGTATATGCTATATGAATTTCACGATACTGTCCTTCCCGGAATGCCTTACAGAGAAGTTTTGCAATCGTGAAACAGTCACCGATGGTAACACCCTCAGCATACACATAACTTTCCGAAAACAAAGGAAAATGCCGTACACGGAAAAACTCCATGGCTTTCCTGCCAATGGGAAGCACGGTTACATCTTTTCCCTGCATCTCTTTCAGACAATACTTAAAAATATTGCTGTTATAACCTCCGGCAAGTCCCCTGTCACCTGCAATCACAATGTAGGCTATTTTCTTCTGTTCCGGATCCACTGGACCCATATACGGAAGTCCGGATTCCGTAGATGCTTCTACAATATCCTGAATCACAGAATAAATGATTTCAAAATACGGCCGCGAATCTTCGATGGTCGCCTGAGCATGTCTCAGCTTCGATGCCGCCACCATTTCCATGGCTTTGGTGATCTGCTTTGTGCTTTCCATGCTTCGGATGCGCCCTTTTATCTCTTTTGTGGATACACCTGCCATCCAGATGCCTCCTTACAAAGTAATACCGAACTCACCTAGCAGTTCCTTCAGAGCTGTCTTCAGCCGTTCTTCTTTTTCCGCATCCATCTTTCCGGTCGTACGGATCTGTTCAAGAACATCACTGTACCGCAGCTCCATGAATTCATTCAGGCGCTCTTCAAACTGAGGAATCTGATCCAGCGACAGCTTGTTCAGATATCCATGTACCACAGCATAAATGATGCATACCTGATCAGCAACCTCTACCGGCGATTCATTTTTCTGTTTCAGGACTTCAACAATTCTGGCACCCAGATTCAGTCTTGCCTTGGTATCCGCATCAAGATCTGACCCAAACTGAGCAAAAGACTGAAGCTCACGATACTGGGAATAAAGAAGCTTCAGTGAGCCTGCCACTTTTTTCATGGCCTTGATCTGAGCATCGCCGCCAACGCGTGATACGGATACGCCAGGATTCACAGCCGGCATGATTCCCGAATTGAAAAGCTCACTTTCCAGGAAAATCTGACCATCAGTTATGGAAATAACATTCGTCGGAATATATGCACTGATATCTCCGGCCTGTGTTTCAATGATCGGAAGAGCGGTCAGACTGCCTCCGCCGTTCTTGTCCGAAAGGCGCGCAGCCCGTTCAAGAAGTCTGGAATGCAGATAAAAAACATCACCCGGATAAGCTTCACGTCCCGGAGGTCTGCGGATCAGCAGGGATATGGCTCGATAGGCGACAGCATGTTTGCTCAGATCATCATAGATGATCAGAACATCTTTGCCTTTATTCATAAAATATTCACCCATCGTGCATCCGGAGTATGGCGCTATGAACTGCATGGGAGACAATTCAGACGCACTTGCACTGACGACAATTGTATAATCCATGGCACCATGAATCTGAAGATTCTGCACCACCTGAGCCACGGTTGACCGTTTCTGGCCTATGGCTACATAGATACAGAGGATATTCTTCCCCTTCTGATTCATAATGGTATCTGTGGCAATTGTCGTTTTGCCGGTCTGCCTGTCGCCGATAATCAGCTCACGCTGTCCCCGGCCAATGGGAATCATGGAGTCAATTGCCTTGATACCGGTCTGCAGGGGGGTATCAACGTGCTGGCGCTCTATAATGCCCGGAGCCACCTTCTCAATCGGATCATACCGGACAGGCTTGATCGGGCCCTTGCCATCAATCGGCTCTCCCAGCGCATTTACAACTCTGCCGATCAGGCTCTCACCAACAGGAACAGAAACAACTCTGCCGGTTCTCTTAACCTGATCGCCTTCCTTGATTCCCTGATCT
>CACYNZ010000176.1 GCA_902775835.1 uncultured Eubacteriales bacterium
GATCTGACCTTCCCCGGGCTTGGAGCCTTCGCGTTTGGGGAAGTTGCGGGTGGTATGCCGGATGGAGAACTCGCCGTTGGCCGGGCAGTCACCGGCGCCGAAGCAGGGACCGCAGAAGCACTCGCGCATGAGCGCACCGGCACTGATCAGGTCAGAGGCACAGCCGTTGCGGATCAGTTCCGCCATGGCCGGCATGGAGCCCGGATAGATGCTCAGCGTAAACGCGCCGTTGCCGCAGCTCGCGCCGCGCAGGATATCCGCCGCCGCGCAGATATTGTCAAACGTACCGCCGGCACAGCCCGCGATCTCGCCCTGCTCCACCCAGATATGGCCTTCGCGCAGCTTGCTCATCAGGTCCATGCGCACGCCCTTGAGCTGGCTGTTCGCCTTTTCCTCCACTTCGTGCAATATGTCCGCCGCGTTCTGCTGCAGTTCATGGATGGTGAACACATTGCTGGGATGCATGGGCATGGCAATGGAGCACTCCACGGTGCTCAGGTCCACATAGATGCAGCGGTCGTACCAGGCGCACGCTTCCGGTCTGAGCTCGTGATAGTCCTCTTCACGGCCGTGCATGGCCAGGTACTCGCGCACCTTTTCATCCGTCACCCAGATGGAGGACCAGCAGGTGGTCTCCGTGGTCATGACATCAATGGCATTGCGGTATTCCACCGAAAGCCCGTCAATGCCCGGGCCCACGAACTCCATGACCCGGTTCTTCACGAACCCGTTGGCATACACCGCGCCGCAGATGGTCAGCGCCACGTCATGCGGGCCCACGCCGGGCACAGGCGTGCCCGTCAGGTACACGGCCACCACTTCCGGACGCGCAAAGTCATAGGTGCGTCCCACCAGCTGCTTGGCCAGCTCACCGCCGCCCTCGCCCACGGCCATGGTGCCCAGAGCACCGTAGCGGGTATGCGAGTCAGAGCCCAGAATCATCTTTCCGCAGCCGGCCATGGTCTCGCGGTTGTAGGAATGGATATTGGCCATGTTGGTGGGCACATAGATGCCGCCGTACTTATGCGCCGCGGACAGCGCAAACTTATGGTCATCCTCGTTGATGGTGCCGCCCACCGCGCACAGGCTGTTGTGGCAGTTGGTCAGCACATAGGGCAGCGGGAACTCCTTCATGCCCGATGCCCGGGCCGTCTGGATAATGCCTACATAGGTAATGTCATGGCTGGTCATGGAATCAAACCGCAGACGCAGCTGATCCATGTTTCCGCTTTTGTTGTGTGATCTGAGAATACCGTAGGCCATTGTGCCTTTCCGGAGTTCTTCCTTGTCCGGAACAATCCCCGTCTTTCCGGTCAGTTCCTCCGGATCCGTATACAGGTCCGTGCCGTTGACCAGATAGGCGCCTGATTCATAGAGCCTGATCATGTCTTCCCGCCTCCGGAAAGTTTCTTGCGCCCGGTTCTTTCCGGGTACTGGCATTATACTCTATCCCGGCGTGACCTGTCACGGTCCGTACACCGGAAATACACCCGCCTCTTTCAGTCTTCCGCTCCCGCGCTTTCCGTGGCAAGCGTCGCGGTGCCGTGCAGTCCGAATTTCAGGCCTTCCGCAGAGTCAAGGCGGATGATCACGCCGTACTCGGACTCCTCCGCTCCGTCATTTTCCGGGACGGCCAGCACCTTTTCCACCACGCCCTGAACGCTCGCGTTGTACCGTGCCTCAAACTCCACGCTCACCCGGGTTCCGGGCACCACTCCCTTTCCCGTTCCTTCGCCAGGCGCTGCCGGCTCCGGAGAAACAAAAAGGGGAAGCACATGTGCGCCTCCCCTCACCCGTTACAGAAGATGGATATTGGCCTTCCGGCACGCCTCGGCTACGTCATCCGGCCATATGGAAGCCTGCACTTCGCCCACGTGGGCCTTGCGGAGCAGGTATACGCACATACGGCTCTGTCCGATGCCGCCGCCGATGGTCTGGGGCAGTTCGCCGTTCAGAAGCGCCTTCTGGAACGGGAGCTCAGCCCTTTCCTCGCATCCGCGCTCCTTCAGCTGGCGTCTCAGGGATTCCGGATTCACGCGGATGCCCATGGAACTGACTTCCAGCGCGATGTCCAGAAGCGGATCGTACAGGAAAATGTCGCCGTTCAGGTTCCAGTCATCATAGTCAGGTGCGCGCCCGTCATGAATCTCGCCGCTGCGCAGCTTGCCGCCGATGCCCATGAGGAACACGGCGCCGTACTTGCGCGCCGCGCGGTATTCCCTTTCCTTGGGGCTCAGTTCCGGATACGCGTCCTCCAGTTCCTGGCTGGTCACGAACGTGATCTCATCCGGCAGTTCCGGCTTGATGAACGGATAGTTGGCGCACACAAAACCCTCGGTCTTGCGCAGGGTCAGATAGATCTGCCGCACAATATGCTTCAGTGTTTCCACATTGCGCTCATCTGGCCCGAGAATCCGCTCCCAGTCCCACTGGTCCACGAAGATGGAGTGGATATTGTCCGTCACCTCATCACGCCGGATTGCGTTCATGTCCGTGTACAGGCCCTCGCCTTCCTGGAACCCGTAGTTCTTCAGGGCAAGGCGCTTCCACTTGGCCAGGGAATGCACGATCTCCACCGTGCGCCCGGTCTCCAGCACGTCAAAGGACACGGGACGCTCCACGCCGTTCAGGTTGTCGTTCAGACCGCTTTCCGGGAACACCATGATCGGGGCGGACACACGCGTCAGATTCAGTGCCCGGGCCAGTTCCGTCTCAAAGAAGTCCTTGACCAACTTGATGGCAATCTCGGTATCCCGATGGTTGAGTACCGGATTGTAGTCTCTTGGGATGATCAGATTCATATGCTTTATCCTTTCCCGGGCATCTGCCCGCATCAAATCATGTCACGCCTTCTGCACCCTGAGGCCGAGCTGCGCGCCTATGCGCTCTGTTTCCCCGGCAGACACCACCATGCTCACCTCGCTGCCCTCGTCCGTATAATTCTCCGAGAGCACGCGGCCCAATTCCCTGAGCCTCGACAGCTTTCCGTACTCGGCAAAGGGCACAAACACTTTTATTTCCTCACTGCCCTGCCGCAGAAGCTTCCGGACTTCCTCCAGCATGGTCTCAAGGCCTGTCCCGGCCTTTGCGGAAATCGGAATCCCGCCGGGGATGATGGGCATGTCCTCAATAAGGTCGCACTTGTTGATCACATGCAGTCTCGGCTGCTCCACCGCGCCGAGCTCCGCGAGCACTTCCTCCACGGTGTCCTTCTGCTCCAGCACATCCGGGGATGAGCCGTCATGCACCAGCACCAGCACGTCCGCCGCCGCGGCCTCCTCCAGGGTGGAACGGAAGGCCTTGACCAGGGTATGCGGCAGCTTGCGGATGAATCCCACCGTGTCCACGAGCAGGAACGGCTGCCCCTTTCCGTCCTCCACCCGGCGCGAAACCGCGTCCAGTGTGGCGAACAGCTTGTCTTCGGCAAGCACCTGTGAGTCCGTCAGATGATTGAGCAGCGTGGACTTACCCGCATTGGTATAGCCCACCAGCGCCACCACCGGGATTTCCCGGCGCACGCGCTGCTTCCGGCGGATATCCCGCTGGCGCTCCACCTCGTCCAGGCGCCTGCGCAGTTCCGTCATGCGCTCCCGGATCCGGCGGCGGTTCATTTCCAGTTTCGATTCACCCGGTCCGCGGGTGCCGATGCCGCCGCCGAGACGCGAAAGCACCGTACCCATGCCGAGCAGTCTTGCGCTCTGGTATTCCAGCTGGGCCAGCTCCACCTGCAGCTTGCCTTCACTGCTGCTGGCGCGCTGGGCAAATATGTCCAGGATCAGGGTAGTGCGGTCAATGACGCGCACCCGGAGCATCTGCTCCAGATTCCGCACCTGAATCCCGCTGAGTTCCTCATCAAAGATAACCAGGTCCGCCTCCAGCGCCTGGCACTGCAGTGCCAGTTCCTCCGCGCGCCCGCGGCCGATGAACGTGGCTGTGTCCGGCTTGTCCCGCTTCTGCAGAAACATCTGCACCACCGCGGCGCCGGCTGTCTGGGCCAGCTTGCGCAGCTCCCGCAGGGATTCCTGACTCTCAATGCCCATGAGCACGGCGCGCTCCGGGCCCTCGCTGGTTTTGTCCTGGGCTCTGCCCACCAGGGCATCGCTTTCCAGGATCTGCTGCATCCACGCGTCTTCCGGCAGCTTATACCACATCACCGGGCCAGCGAGCATGATCTCTCCCTCGCCCACGAGGAAGCTGGCCTGCACTGTCACGGGTTCGCCATTTTTCACGCCCACAGCCACCATGCTGTCATAGCGGAAGGACTTGAGCGCGCTCAGGTCCACCTCGCTCAGACGCCCGTCACCGCCGGGATGCGTATGCACGCAGCGCACGCAGCTCAGGCGCGACTGGCTGCGGCGCAGGGAAAAGTCCCTGAGCTCCACGTCCCGGTCCGTGCCCACACACACGTCCACGATCTCCCCGTCCCGCGTGATGTACAGCGCGATCTCGCGGTTGAGCATGCCTGTGAACCTTGCCAGAATCTTCATAAGATCCCTGGGCAGGAACCGGTCCTCATCCATTTCATACTGATAAAGTTCCGCGAGCTGCGCGATGATGGAGTCCCGGATGCCCTCCAAATTTCCATGCACTCTCTGTGCTTCTGTCATACCCTGTCCTTTCAGTTGCCGCCTGTATGGCAGTCGATCAGGCGCTCATACTCTTCCACCACGCGCTCCATGATCGTATCCCAGCTCTTGGGAATGGTATGCATGGCCTGCTCACCCACGGACTTCACATCCGGCAGTGCGCGCACAATGGTTTCGCAGATGCTTTCCGCCGATTCGTCCGGGGAAATAAACCCGTTGTACCCGTCGATCACGCCCTCGGCGGAGCAGGAGTCCTTCACCACCAGGCCAGGCGTGCCCATGACCGCGGCTTCGCGCAGGACCATGGGTGCGTTGTCATACAGTGACGGGAACACCAGCAGGTCTGCCAGGTGATACAGCGCCATGAGTTCTTCGCGGTCACGCATGAATCCCAGGAACTGCACCTGATCCCGGATGCCCAGGCTCTCCGCTTCCCGGACAATGGCGTCATAGTCCGGGCCGTCCCCGGCGGTCAGCAGCTGGAAGGGCAGGCCGCGCTCCTTCAGCATACGGCAGGCGCCGAGGATGCCGTGCAGGTTTTTCTTGTAGTTATGCTGGCCCACAAACAGCAGCACCGGCACATGCTCCTGAAGCGTCACGCGCTCCATCAGGCGCTGCCGGCCCTCCTCGCTGGGCTCCTCATGATTGGTGCCGTTTTCCATGATCAGGATCTTGCCGCGGTATCCGTAGTCGTGCAGCACCTGGGCCGTGGCGTTGTTCACCGTCCACACGCCGTCGCAGCTGTCATAGAAATGCACCAGCTTTTTCGTGACGCTCTCGGCCAGGAACCTGGACTTGGTCTTGATCAGCACATCATCGTAATACTTGGAATGGAAGGTGGACACCAGCGGGATGTCCCGTTTTTTTGCGATGGCATGCGCTTCATGCCCGGCCAGGAACGGCGACTGCGCATGCACGATGTCAAAGCTGATCTCATGGAGCTTTTTCTGGAAGAACGGGTCCAGTCCCGGAAGGCCCATACGGAAAAGCTCGCCCGGCACCTTCAGGCTTGCCGAAAGAATCACGCGGAAGTCCTCGGGCCTCTCCACATCCCTGTTGTTCGGAGCAATATAGTAGACTTCATGGCCCATCTTCCCAAGCGTCTGGCAGTACGCCTGAGTGACACGGCCCACCCCGTCCACCTGCGGCGGATAGGTATCCACAAACTGTCCGATTACCATATATCGATCCTCCTGTACATATACCCATACGGCCGTACGCCGCTTCGGGGGTCAAGCTGCTTTTCCCTGTTTGCTGTCCTTTCGGCCTTTCATGCGCAGATAGACCGCGCAGATCAGAATCGACGCCATGGACGCGGCAGGCGCCGCAATGCCCATGGGTGCCAGCGAGTCCGAAGACAGGGAAAGCATGAAATAGGTCAACGGTATCCTGACCAGGAAGGTGGCCACCATGGAGTGGAAAAAGCAGACCATGGATTCGCCCCTGCCGTTGAGATACGCATTGATATTGAACACAAACGCTGTAAGGATGCAGTCCAGGCTGTAGGTCCCGATGTATCCCGCGCACGCCGCGACCACGTCATGGTCCCTGGAGAACACCGAGGCCAGGGATTCGGGCACCACCCAGCACAGAAGTGCCACCACGCTCCCGCAGACAAGCGAGTATCCGATGCCCCAGCCTGTGGCCTGCACGGCACGCTTCTGCTGTCCGGCCCCGAGATTCTGGGCCACCATGGTGGCCACAGCCGAGGAAAAGGCACCCGGGATCAGGAAGGCAAAGCTCATCAGCTTTTCCGCCACGCCCACCGCGGCACTAGCCGTGACGCCCAGCGTATTGATCATGGCCGTGATCGCCATGAAGGAGATGTGCACCAGCACGTCCTGAAACGACAGCGGCAGGCCGACCTTCAGGATATGGCGCATTTCTTCCGCCCGCGGCCGGAACATATCCCGGCGCACAGGAAAGCCCACGCCTCTGTGCATGAGATGCCAGAGCCCGAACACAAGCGATACCGCCTGAGCCGCCACGGTGGCAATCGCGGCGCCGGAAGCGCCCATGCCGAAATGCCCCACCAGCGTAAAGTCCAGCACAATGTTCACGACGCAGGCGATGGATATGAACAGCAGCGGCGTTCTGGAATCGCCCACGCCGCGGTAAATGGCGCTCACGGCATTATATCCGATAATGAACGGAAGTCCAAGTGAGCATATGCGCACATACGCCCGGCAGTCCTCCACGGCCTCCGGCGGTGTCTGCATGAACCGGATCAGCGTATTCCCGAAGAGAAGCATCAGCGGCGTCAATATCACCGCCAGGAGCAGGAACAGCGTGCCCGTGTTGCCCACGGCCGTGCCGGCGCCTTCCATGCTGCCCTCACCGATTCTCCGCCCGATGCGCACCGTGCCGCCCATGGATATGCCCATGGCAAAGGCTGTGGCTATGACCATCAGCTGGGATCCCACCGATACTGCCGATACCGCCGGTGCGCTTCCGTACTGGCCGACCACCAGAAGGTCCACAGCGCCGTATACGGACTGCAGAAAGCTCGCCAGCAGGAAAGGCAGCGCGAACCGGACAACGGTACCGGGAATGCTGCCCGTAAGAAGGCGGTTGCTGCTCTTATCCAAGACCTGTTCATCCTCCGTTTCCATCATGCAGCCATGCTGCATGCGCCATCTTAGCACAAGCGGCCGTCTGCGTCCATATCCGGGCATTGCCAAAGGGAATGGCTTCATGTATAATGTCGGCGCAACGAAGGAAGGAGGTACCGCACGCATGGATAATCAGGACATGGAGCGCGATCTGATTGAGATCTACGACGATGAGGACAATCCGATTCTGACCGAGGTTCTGGACTATTTTTTCTACAACGGTGAAGAGTATGTGCTTCTGGCCGTAGTCAACGAAGAAGAGGAAGAAGAAGAGACCGACGAGCCCCTGGAAGTGGACTGCTTCGTCATGAAGGTCCGCGAATTCACCGATGAGAACGGTGAGGAAATGGAAGAGTTCATTCCCGTGGATGATGACGATCTGGAAGGCAAGCTTCTGGAAGTGGCCACCCAGTATCTGGATGAACTGAACAATCCCGAAACCGAAGAAGAATGATCCAAGAGCCGCAGCATTACTGTTGCGGCTTTTCTTCTGTATGGACGCCGCCCGGTTTCCGCCGGCGGCAGGAAGGAGCCCTTCATGGGAAACTACCGCAATTTCCGGCTGGCCACCTATTTCGTGGCCGAGGCCACCGCCCGGATCACCCGGGAAGAGCTGGAA
>CACYNZ010000177.1:0-1246 GCA_902775835.1 uncultured Eubacteriales bacterium
CGCATAGAGCCACGCCCCGTTGAAGCCGTCTTTTTCCTGCAGCGCCCGGGCAAGGTTTTCCATTGTTGTATTCTTATCCATTTTGTTTCTCTCCATAAACTTCGATTTTCCTGGCTATTGTGCTTCTTTCTTATATACCAGCATTCCATTGCCATAAGGATCATCCGCAGCTCCATACTCCTTTTTTACAAACACGTATCCTGCTTTTTCCAGAACTCTTGCCGATGCTGTATTCCCATTGACAACCCGCCCATAACTGACCGTCGCGTTGAACCTGGCAAATGAGAACTCTGTCATAGCATTAAGAACCTCTGTTGCTAATCCCTTTCCACTGTATTTTTCACAAATCTGATACCCGATCTCTAATGAGTCTGGCTCTCCCGCAACTTCACTGACACCAGTATCTCCAATCAGCTCACCGTTCTCCTTCAATTGAATCGCAAGCACAAAGGGCAGATGATTTTTCTCAACACAATCATGAAAAAACTGAATGGCATCTTGGGCTTCGCAAATATCAGCATAGCTTTCATTCGGAAACCACTTCTTCACTTTTGCTTCTGCATGATTCTCGTATAAACGTGCAGCATCTTCCTGCTCCAGTTTTCTTGCTAAAACACGTTCGGTTTCAAAAAAGATATCCATTTGTATCGCTCCTGATAATCTATCAAGTGTAAGCTTTCACAGCGAATCCTTCTCGAAAAAAAGATATGTTTCTCACAGGCAAATGTTTTTCTGCCGCCTGGTGTTGAATGCCCTTTTCCGGTTCACTCGATCGGCTTGCCGTACTTTTTTCCACATCCGCTGCAGACGCCGTCATGAACACAGATGGGGCTGCCGCATTCCCTGCAGCTCCACTGATCGCGCTCGTGGGCAAGGAAGACCTCCAGCCCCTGTTCCCGGATATTCCGTATATTCTGAAGCGGCGACTCACAGAGGGGATACTGGGTTGTGTAGCGGTTCTCCTTTTCCATCACGTCTGCGCAGGGGAAATCAGGGCACTCGTCGCAGAACCGGTATCCGTTCTCCCGGCGTTTCCGACACAGGATAATGCCGCAACGTCTGGCGCAGAACTCCGGTTTGTTCTCGTCCGGACCGTTGCAGCCCGGGCAGGGCTTGTCCTTGCGAAGTGCGCGGGAGCAAATGCTGCAGTCCAGTCCGCACGGAGCCATCATATCAGCTGTAAACATAGTCCGTCCCTCCTTCAACCCTCAGTGTGTCAGGTAAGCCGGCGCAGATGATTCGGAGC
>CACYNZ010000177.1:1267-9067 GCA_902775835.1 uncultured Eubacteriales bacterium
CTGCCACCTTGTGTCCTCCGGTCATCTCGGAAAACTGAAATGCAAATGATGGATGTTCGGTTTGTCTTCCTGTTCATCAGCCCACCAGGACATAATACTTTATTACCCAGAAGACCAAAAGATGGAGCGGGTAAAAGACATAGAAAATCCATTTATTGACAGGCGACCTGCTTCCCGATTTGCCGTTATAGCAGAGCAGTACCGGGATCACAAGAAACATTCCCGCCTGCCAGAGTTCTCCGTACCAGTGATGCCCGTTCATCGCAAGGAAAACAGCAGCGCTTACGACCTGTATGGTGCAGATGAGCGAATAATACTTCATCTGAGCCTGCCTGTCATTACGATTCATATAAAACAGCCATGCTATTAATGGACCGATGACGCCCCAGTCACAGCAGAACGTGACCATAATCAGAGCAAAAACGGTAAGTCGGTTCACCAGACGATTCCGTATGCTCTCCGCGGCTGTCAGCATCAGAAATGTTACAAACAATGTGATGATCACATTGAAGTCCGGTTTCAGCAGCGAATTGTAATGTGACAAAGCGTATGGTATCTGCGATATCAGGCCAAAACCAAGCAGCCTGATGCCATATTTCTTGCGCGATGAAGTGTGAGTGAATCCTTCAACAAGAAAAAACAGCATGATAGGGGCCGTTAATCTTCCGATCACACGCATAAGCGAATACACAGCGATACGGGACGGTGCGGCTTCCGACAGGCCCGCTGACAGGAAAAACATCGCAATATGATCGATAAGCATGGCCAATACAGCCAGATACTTGATCTGATTTCGGTTCAATGTTCGGTTCATGATGCTTGTGCCTCCGCTGTGCATGGTATTCAGCGTGAATCTGCTTTATGAAAAACCAGTCTGTTGTCTGATGAATCTTACAGTTACAGCCAATGAAGCAGGTCTCTTTCTGAGTAATTCTTGGATTCCAGAGTGATACTCCTGTCCGGGAAAACTTCTTTGCAGATCCTCAGTTCCAGATCCTGCCGATGCATGAAATGGCGGATCAGATCTTCTTCTCCCTTTAGACCGCGGGATCTTGCATAAGGACAAGTGTCAAAGAATCCCAGCATCATCGGAAACCATAATTCATTGCCCTGTTCATCCGATCTTTCTTTCCGGATAACTTCCAGATTTTTCCGGATATCCTTCGACTTGAGATACAGAATGCGGTATTCTTTCCCGGCCAGCGCTTCGCGGACCTGCCTGTAAAATGACAGGATTGCTTCATCATCTGCCTGCCGGAACAGAATCATATCCTCCACGGTATTCTGGAACAGAGAGCACTCAAAGATCATGCGGTCCGATGCCCAGCTCCTGTAGCGGCCGAGCACAATCGATTGAAACAGATCGAAAGGAATCCGGTTATTGTATATCTCATACTGTTCAAGATCCTGATAGAACGTTCGGTTATCCGCCGCAATTTTCGTATAACAAATGATCTTTCTGCATGCTTCAGAATATGTCTTTTCTTCGATCTTCGAACGCATATCAGGATACTTTTCCAGAATCCTGCGATACTGATCATCATCAACATAGGCGCACCATGAAAGCTCAACCGGTGAGTATTCGCCTTCCAGGACTGCGGTATAACCGGGATTCATATTGGAAAGCTTCTGAACCAGGGTGCTCTTGCCGCTGCCCTGTAATCCTTCTACGAAATAATTCATGGCAATGTACTCCTCAATTCCTTCCAGAGTCCGCTTGAAAGACTATCTGTTGCGCCAGATTCCGATTTACAGGAAATCTCCGATATCTCCAAGCAGCTTTCCAAGGCTGTGATACTTCCCGGAATAGATGACAGGATCGAGAACCGTCAGGTCCACGTCAAACGGATCTCTGCAGGAAAGCCGCTCGTCCATCTGGATATTCCGGACAGGGGAGAAAAACGATGTGGAGTTCCCGGTCTCTACGATTCTGGCTACCTCGCATTCATAGATCCAGCGGCTCTGTTCCAGTACCGGGACGTCCAGTACTTCCCCACGACCAGCCTCATACATAACCCCGTCCTTGGGACCGTCCGAAGCATGACGGGACCCAAAATAGTCCATCAGCGGCAGCATATCCACACTGACCAGGTTTGCGCTGAAGACGCCTGTGCGCAGTACATTCTGTTTCGTTCTCTTCGAGCCATACATGCTGATAACCAGCATATATCCGTCGTCTTTCTCCTGGGTAACGCTGATCCAGGTGGTCGGCGCGAAATTCGCCGTCCCGTCTTCATTGTTCGTGCCGATAATAAAAGCAGGCTGGACACACATGGAATAGATCGGCGCGACAGATCTTCTTTTCACCATCGTTTTTCACCTCCATGTCAGGGACTCAAAAAATGTAACATCAACGGTTGTTTCGCGCATATTCCATATATGGCCGGTTTTCTTTTCCGGGTTCTTTCCGGAGAGATGGATTTCCGCATTCTTCTGATCCGCGCCGGCATGGACCTGCCGGGTCTTTTCGGAACGATTGCCACATCCGCCTCAGATGATCCGGAATCCGATCAGCATCCGGGCTGCGGCATGCAGCCGGCCGGTCAGGGAATGCCGGTGCTTTTGATACCCTTGCTCGATTTCTGCTGCATGGCATCCCCGGTCATCTCGAAGCCTTGGGTCTACATTTCATGAATCGTTCAATTTCTTTCTGAATATCTGTTTTTTTGCGAACGATGGATCATTTATCTGCGGAGGCAGATGAAAACCGCCGGATCGGAACTGCTGTGTGAACGGTCACAAAACCCTCTGACCATTCACCTTCAGGGAAAACTGCGCGTCCAGAATCCTGGCAGCATGTGAACACATGGTCATGCGGCCAAGAAATATATCGAAGTATTCATACATCGTACAGATGTTTTCATCGATGGTCAGATAGAGCGTGATCCGCTTCTCTTCAGCTCCGCATCTGAGTCTTGTAGCGGTTACCGCATAGTTCACACGGTCGTGTATATCGAACAGGATGGGATCTTTTGGACGGACACGGCTTCTCCGGACATCGGTCTTATCCGCGATGATCAGTGCCGCGGAGACCGGATCCGAGGCAACTCCGTCGGATTCATCATGGTTGGCGATGGCGGAGACAATATGCACCCGATCCTGAAGATCCAGGTCTGTTTCCTTCAGAATCTCATTAGCCAATAAAGCGCCATACTCCGCATGGTGATGTCTGTTGATCGCGTTTCCTATATCATGCATGAAACCTGCGATCTTTGCCAGCCTGATCATATCCGGCCCGTAGCCGAAGGAATTCAGGATATCAGCTGCTCTTTCTGCGACGAGTTTTGTATGGACGGTTGAGTGGTCCGTATACCCCAGTGTATCCAGGATCATACTGCCCCGCTCATAGTATTCAAGTATTTCCCTGTGGCTGACAATCTCTTCGTACGTCATCTTTCTTCGTCCTTTCCTGCAGATTCCCGGTTCGCTGATTTTTCGGAAAACCGGAATTCAGCTGTTCTGTATCATTTGCCGTATGGTGTCTGCATACCGGTCCGCATGATTGATGGAAAACTCACCATGCCGAAAGTCGTTCAGGCGGTGCAGCCTGCAGGACGGGCGAAGACTGCAGATGGTTTCTGCTGAGCGGCGTATCGATGCGGTTTCTTTTTCCCCGACATAAACATGAATCTCCGCAGATGATTCTCTGAACGCATCCTTCAGTGCATAGGACGTGCTTGCCTTGAGAAAAGCGATCATGTCCTGTTTCCGTATCTGGCAGGTATCCCGGTAATAATCTTCAAATAGTTCGTTTTTCATGTGCAGTGACCGGAACTGCAGCCTGGCAAAGCTTCGATTCCTGATCAGTCCATAGCTGGTGCCGAAAGTCGGAGCAATCAGTGCACTGGTCAGCTTTGATGGAATGACGGATGCACTCTCGACCAGAGCAAAGGAGCAAATATCTTTGCGCTGCGACAGCATTTCGAGCAGAATCTGCCCGCCGAGCGAAAGACCGCCGATCAGAAGCACTGAGCCATTCATGTACTTATCGATAAAGGAAATGATCTCGGAAGCATTTTCCTCAATCGTCGTAAAGGGACGGTCGCTTCCGGCATGTCCGTCCAGGATGGGCAGAATGATGTGGTATTCCTTCTGAAGAAGTTCCGCCGCCTCCCGATAGTTCCACCATGATAATCCGCCGCCGTGCAGCAAAAGGATGGTTTCCTTCTGCTGCAGTCCATATTCCTGATACCGCATGCCTTTCACACCTCACCAGATCCCGGGTTACCGTTCCAATGGCAGTTCATCAAGCTGATAGAGATAGGAGATCATATCGTACTCCCGGCTGCCCCATGGATGAGTGCCGGTTTTATACACTGTCCCGCCCATTTTCTCATAGAACTTCCGGGCTTCGGCATTATCCCTGAGACACCAGATGATCATGTTTTTCCTGCCCGCAGCCCTGAATATTTCCACGGAATCACGGAACAGCGCCCTTCCGATTCCGCTTTTTCTTTTACCATAGCGAACATATAAGGCAATGATTTCGCAGTCCGAATCTTCATCATCGGTCATCTCGTTCCAGGTAAAACCCAGGATTTCCTTTTCAGCTGCAGCGACCCTGTAGATCCGATATCGGGATAGTTCCCGCCGGTACCGTTCTTCCACGCTCATGGAATCCAGATACTCACTGTCGATGATGCCGCGGTAGGCCGTTTTCCAGTCTTCCACAAGGATGTCGGCAATCTGCCAGACATCGTCTTCCGCTGCTCTTCTGATGATCATGTTTTCCTGACCATTGTTCATGATGATTCCTCCAAAAGCGGAAAGGCTGAAGCACAGCTGAACGGAAAATGGATCAGCTTCGTTCAATACCGGTTTCACTCGGCGGTTTCCCGCTTTTCGTCACTCAGTCCGCGACCATGCGGAAGAATGTGCCTTCACCTATAGGCGTTGTCTGGGTAATCGGGCCGCCGGCGATATGGAAGCCGGCCTTCTCATAACATCTGACAGCGCGCATATTCCATGTCCGCACTTCCAGATAAACCGGCTTTCCGGGATACAGCCGGTGCGACAGTTCACATGCTTTCCGGCTCATCTGCTGACCATATCCCTGACTGCAGAAATCAGGATTCACGCCGATGCCGAAGAAGACCTCTGTCTCTTCTTCGATCAGATTGATGTATCCGATAAGTCTGCCCTCATCCGTGCATGAATAGAAATTGTTTTTCGGGTTGGCAAATCCCCGGTGCAGTTTTACCTGCTCAGCATACGGCGGATTGTTGTAGATGGCATACTCGCCATCATACTGCCAGGTACAGATTTCATATTTTTCTTCTTCGGTGGTTCTGTGAAATTCAATCAATGACCGTTTTCCTCCTGCATCGCTTTCAGAATCAGATTGATTTTCTGCTGGTCCTGCTTGTGTTTCACATTCTTCCGATAGCCATCCCTGGATGACGCTTCATAGACCCTGAGATAATCCGGCAGTTCCAGCAGATAATAGCTGGTGCCCTGTTCCCTGATTAGCGGAATGCCTTTCAGGTCCACACCGGCGAACGGTTCGAGATTTTCCATGGATGCAAAGGCAATCCGAAAATCTCCTTTTACAAACTCATGTTCTTCTTCGTCCTGGAGCGTATATCCCAGCTTATTCATCATGGAGATCATCTTCTGCCAGCCGGCGTTCAGGAACCGTTCCGGCAGAAGAACATCGATATCGTCTGAATTCAGGGAAATACCCAGCCGCTGTTCAAGCCCCAGAGAGCCAAACAGCAGCGGGGATACCCGCAGTTCTTCGTTGATCCGTGCGGCAGCGGACACGAACTCACTGAATTTGAAATCAAACCGCCAGATCATGACCTGCCGTTTACCTTCGGCATACATTTCATTGTCTTCCGGAATCGGTGCCGTTTCCAGATACCGGCCGTTTGCCAGCTCACAGGTGCGGGCTGACGCATGATTGGCGGGATCGCAGGTGATGATCACATAGGCCAGACGATGCTTCTGCGCCTGTCTGAACAGAAGCGCGCAGGCCCTGGCGGCGTAATGATGCCCGCGATGCATTTCATCAACGCGGTATCCAATGTTCCCGCCGATATACGTCTTATCATTGTGGCCGATGCGCAGATCACAGTACCCGACTTTCGTGCCGTCCAGAAGACATATATGGGAATAATACGCCGGAAGCCAGCGCTTTTCCGGCTGCGCGTCACAGGTATGATCCAGCTGCAGACAGATCACGTCATCTCTCAGGTCATCCACCGGATAAAACACGATATTCGCCTCCGTATGTTTCCACATTTTCTGTTCCTGAATTCCGGCGGCATGTGTCCGCCAGACGTCAGGGGTCTGCTCGCAGCAGACCGGTCTGTTACGGCCGTGTTATTCATATTCCCTGTCTGCTATCTGCTTCGCAGAGCCATCCGGTCATCCTGGGAAAATGGAATTTGCGAGCATCACTTTCTGAATTGCGCACTACCTTCTGCGACCTTCTCTGTGGAAAAAGTATCCAAGATCGATCCGGACCTCCCTGCGGCCTATATCATTGTTCGTATGGCAGCAGGTATCAAACCCGATCAGTTCAAATCCCTGATGAAGATAAAATCCGATTGCATTTGTATTGCAGGACTGCGTTTCCAGAATGATGGCACGCCTTTTCTGCTTAAGAGCAACTTCCTTTGCTTTATCCATCAGTCTTTTTCCGATACCTTTCCCCCGAAGCGCATCACATACCCATAGTTCTGTAACCATGAGTCTGTTTGACCATTCCTCAGGGCATACTTCGATACATGCCATCATTTCACCGGCATCACTCACAACACCGTAGGCTTCCGCTCCCTCCCAATGATCCTGATAAAGTGAATCCGGGAAATCATATTCCTCCGGCGTATGAACAAGTTCCTTTTCCGCGGGTTTCCGGACAATGGAGACGGTGCATCCTTCACGGGTGAGCGGGTTTATCTCAATGTCGTAATAACTGTCGCTTCTGGTGGTCAGGGGGATAGCCGTACCTTTCCACTTCTCTTTTGGCAAAGCGATGATCTCATCGTGCATGTTCTGCTTTCCTCCGCAAATTTCGGTTTGTCGATAACCAACAATTTCAAAATATATCTGCCGAGGTTCCTTGTCATCAGCTGTTTTCTGATTGCTCTGTCAGGAACGTCTGTGCCTTGGTCAGAACAGATTTTGTTCCTTCGTGTTCAAAACAAGAGAGGGCCTCATTGTAGGGAAGAAGCTGAATTCTCCGGATTTCTCCCTGCCGGGGGATGAGTGGTTGATTTTTATATTCTGCGAGAAAATAAGTAACCCGTTTTCGTGTACCAGGCTTTTCTGCGAGATCGTATTCATCCTCAGCCTTGAAACCAGGCAGAAAATCAGGATTCAAACCTGTTTCTTCCAATATCTCCCGGCGTGCAGTTTCCATTTCTGTTTCGTTGCTTTCCATATGCCCTTTCGGAAAACTGTAAGCTCCGGCCTGTTCTTGTACAATGGCAAAAAGGATGTGCCCGTTTTCCCTGGTGAAAACAACCGCTCCACAGGAATACTCCCAGTTCATGTGTATCTCCTTCGAATCATCGTATTCAATCGCCAGAAAAATCAAAATATATCTTCCGAGATTTCTTGCCAACAGGTATCCCGATCGACTGGATCTGTATGTCTGTTTTCTGGTTTTATGGATGCAGAAAACCTTTCACTGCCTGGCAGAATTCTTCGGGCAGCTGGCCCTGCGGAGAATGACCGCATCCCTCGATCAGATATAATTCTTTTCTTGGAGCCGTAATAACATCCATGTAATCCTCTACCAATCCGACCGGACAGATCCAGTCGCATGAACCTGATATGAACATCACCGGCATC
>CACYNZ010000178.1 GCA_902775835.1 uncultured Eubacteriales bacterium
TTCGACGGAGAAATGAAAAATTCGATATCAACCCCGTTATTTATGTTAAGGGCCTATGATATCGAATCTTTGGCGCCGCAAGCGCCGAGTGGGTTCAAAGGTTGACGGACATATCAACATAGATCTGGATGTCGAGAAGCTTCACAGTAAGGGCGGAACAGCAACGTATGCAGAAATAAAGGCATATGTTGAAGAAAAGTATGGTTTCAAGATTTCTTCCCTCTATATCGGTCAGATCAAGGATAAGGTTGGTATCAAGGAGAGGAAGAACTACAACACTGGATCAGGAAACGGAAGGGTGCCTACTTGCCCGCCTGAGAAGGAAGAGGCAATCATGGATGCTTTCCGGCATTTCAACCTGATATAGAGATAATGAGTTAAGAGGTGTCCTGGAAACAGGATGCCTCTTTTTTTTATGGAATAAATCGATATCTTTTTATTTTTGACAATCCGGGTTCTCGCTTGTATACTCAAAATAAATAGATATCGATTTAATCGGAGGGCGCTATGGCAAAGAGAAGGGGAAGACCCAGCGTAGAAGATAAAAGGAATAATCAGTACAGAGTTCTGATGAACGATGTAGAGGATAGGATGCTTGCATATTGTAGCCGGCTGACGGGTTTGCCAAAGTCCCAGATTTTCCGAAAGGGTGTCGAAGCGTATTATCAGCAGGTTCTGCTGAATGAGTACGGTAAGAGTTACGGACAGGATTATGACGGCCATATCAGCTTGAAGCGGGTTGTCGAATGCCCTCATTGTGGAGCGCAGAACGGAATTGACTGTGAAGATTACATCACAGATGAGCTTTCATATGAGAGGCAAATTGGATCGGAGATAGAGCATTGCTTTGACTGCGAAAATTACGAATGCATTTCCTGCGGGGAGACGTTCCATATTCACGGAAGTATTCATGAGTACCCGGTAGGAGCATATGATTCTGAAGAGATCAAAGTAGAGAGGGAATAACGATGCCAAAGAATATTGATTCATTTGTCTAAGGAAATGTATACCCCACGTTGATTCGGATTTACATTTCTTCAATAATTTCAACCAGATCACCTATATCACAGTGGAAAACCTTGCACAAGCGCATAATAATTTCCAATGATACAGGTTCTTCACGGCTAAGCTTTGACATTGCATAGCCGCTTATTTCCGCAGCAACAGCCAAATCGCCTTTCTTCATTTTGTTATTTCTCATCATTCGCCACAATTTCTGGTAGCTGATCCTCATATTGATTCCTCCTAGAAGCCTCTGTGAATGCTTGTGATGGGAAACGCAAATAGATAATAGATGCATGAAAAATTCGTATTTATTGATGACCAAATTGTTTGGACTGGTTCCTTAAATGTATTAAGTTTTTCTGGAAACACTACTGAAATAATGAGTCGCTTTTATACTCCAAATAATGGAACTGAAAACATATTCTCCACTTATGCTAAAATGCTTAAAATTCCTTATTTATTATCAATTTCTCAGGATAAGGAACAATTACAATGTCCAATTTGTCATAAAGATTTGATTTTGAAAACAAGCACAACCGGATGGTATTGGAATTGCGAAAATGATGATTTTAAACTGGATGATTCTCAATCTTATCCAAAAGATGGAATGATCTCATGTAAAAAATGCGGCGCTCCTTTACGTTACCAGAGAAAAAAGCAGCCTAGGTGGGAGTGCACTCAAGATCCTCGGCATTATCAGCAAATAAACAGAGCGGATCTACTGCTGCCGGGAATGAGAAGCCTTATATCTCCTGAAAGTGAATTCTCGGAACTTGAAAAATACTTTAGGGAAAAGGAAAACAAATAACCTGCAATAGAAAAACAAACGTTGCCTTATGCACATGAAAAGAAAAGGAGACGGAATATGCCGCCTATAAGGGTGGCGGTAAGTCAGAATCCTAAAAGCACCAACTTTTGATCGACTGAATGTAGTACTCAATACAGAGAACATTGAAAAAGATCAGAAAGCTTCACCCTTTGTAATAAGCAGATAGTCTTTCTGAACGCATAGGATATAAGAAGCATCTCCATTCTTCTTCAAATATGCTTTCACATAGACAGATATCCCAAACATATCCTGGCCAATACCAGGCATGCGACCTATGAGTATGAAGGCATCAGGATTCACAATTTATCAGACGTAAATTCCGTCAGACTGGTTGCTGAAGCAAGAATACAGGCTTTGGGCGAGCCTTGGAATGATATACGTGGTGTGGCAGCTTTGATCCTTATTGTGATTCTATCGTTGGAGAGATTAAAGCAAATTGAGTTTTGGCAGCGGGTTTGGGATATGTATTGCGGGGCTTTTATGTTCTTTGGAGTATTCAGAGTATATCGAAGCTTGGAAGTATTCGCACTGACCTATTGGCCCTAGAGAAGACGGGGGCAGCACTGAGCGCAGCAGTGTTGACGATATGTTCCTATGCGCTGTATGGAATAGTTTGCCTTGAGATTTTCAACCTGTATATTGTCCAAATTAAGGATATAGCTGGGATACCAATTGCATTCCGGGCACATGGCAAAGAATGTCATCTCAAGACGCTCCTTCCGGAGCATTTTTGCGTTCAGGGGATAGAAATAACAGACGGGAACGTGGTATTCTGCTCAAGCCATAGGGTCAGCGGGAAAGAAGAACAAATGCTGACAATTATTTTGAATCAGATTTGAAAACACGACTTGAGAAAAAAGGCATCACACAATACAGAAGGAACTCGCCAGGTGAATGATTGTGCTTCTTCCCTGCGTGAACCGGATGATTCGCTGGAGGGAGCAGTCTGTCAATAGGAATTTTTGAAAATGATGGATAAGCTTGCTGCGATGCGGAGCTGATATATTTGAAAAAGTGTGTCGGCTGATGCCTTGACTCGGGGTTTGATGAGGAAATAAAATGTGAACCAGCAATCCGGGTTTTATGGTTTTATCTATTGTCTGGATCCTCGTATTGTTATGATGGTTTTCCGGATCAAGAGCTCTGTTATTGGCTTTATCTGGTTATAGTCGCTCTGATCATTGCAATCCTATGAATACAAGCCACGTCAGGACGGTGTGACTCTTGGGCAGAACCTAAAATCTAAGAAGGAATCATGTATTGGGGCTTGAGGAGGTCATTATGAAGAGTGCCAGAATATTACTATGTTTGTTGATGCTTGTCTGCGTGCTTGCCGGATGTGCTGCACAGCCAAATGCAGAAGGTTCTGTTTCTGTACAGACGCCTGCAGGTTCTGAACAGTTTAACCGCTCATATGCTTCAGATTCCTTTAGGAATATGCTGCAGCAGCATCCTGATATTCAGGAATTGATTGAGAAATCGATTGCACAGGCTGCGGTTATCAATCCGGACCGGACGACAAATCCGGTTCAGTCACTTGATGAACTGTATGGTTTCCTCGACTATACCGTAACATGTATGCCGTGGAACATTATGCCTGAGGAACGATACGGCAGTTTTGCGACAAAATGTGATCAGAGTATCCTCTATGTTTACTGGCTTTTGGATCAGCCCCTGCAGGAGCTGGAAAACAAAGACCTGTTTTATCCGTCAGTGGAATATCTGGAACCGGTATACCAGTGGCTGACGGAATATAATAATACCTGGAGAGACTTCCTGGATTCTGAAGAATCGTGGAAGCAGGAATATCTTGATATGCTTTTGAAGGATCCCTCCTGGAATCTGGATAAAGGCTGGTATGAGTCTCCGGAAAACTGGCATTCTTTCAATGAGTTTTTCTCCAGAAAGCTTTCCGGAGATGCGGCACGGCCCATTGCGGCTCCGGAGGATGATTCGGTTGTGATTTCGCCGGCGGATTCACTTCCACAGGGCCTCTGGAAGATTGACGATGAGGGATTGTTCTATGCTGATCCTATTCTGAGAGAGGACGGCGTTACGATCAAGGACTCCACTTTTATTTCCGTCGAGCAGCTCCTGGGAGAAGAAGGTGCTGAATATGCATCCCTGTTTCACAATGGGTATCTGACTCATACCTATCTGAACTATGACGATTACCACAGATATCATTTTCCTGTTTCCGGCACGGTCGAGACAGTGTACACGATTCCATATGCGAATGCGGTGGGCGGTATTGTCTATTGGGATGAAGAGAGCGGATTGTATGTCCTGGAATCGAATTCCCTTTCCTGGCAGAGCATAGAGACAAGGGGATGCGTGCTTATCAATACCGACTACGGAATGGTTGCTGTGATCCCGGTTGGAATGGGGCAGGTTTCAAGCATTAATTTTCTGGACAGTGTAAAGCCCGGGACAAAAGTAAAAAAGGGAGACGAGCTGGGCTACTTCCTGTTTGGAGGTTCAGACTGTGTAATGTTGTTTGAAGGCAGTTCGGGTTTCCAGCTTACCGTTTCGGAAGGAGCCAAAGGAGGCTACTCTGCCGGTTACGCCCATGTATATTGCAGGGAGGAATATGGCAGGTTTCAATAACTCGGGATCAGTATATGCTGCCTCATACATATGAAGAGAACATTTGAAACAGACAGGAATGCTTTCTCACATTGACAAACAGGGGATTTCTCAGTAGGCTATCCCAAACTGGTCCGGGAAATACCAGACATACGATCTATGACTATGAAGGAATGGAGTTCCATAATATATCAGACTGGCTGATGAACCAGGAATAAGAATTTCAGGCAAATGGCGAAATTATACAAATTGGGGATTTGTGCATGTGAAGGGAGGCTGAGGAGCGTTTGGAACATATGTATTCATTGGCGAGGATTCTTCTTATATGGCTTCTTTGCCTTTTAAGCGTATTTTTTCATGAGCTGGGCCATGCAATGGGATATCGGATTTCCACAGGAAAAGCAAAATGGAAAGTCATTGCGGGATCTGGCCCCAGGATGTTTGGCACGTCGAGATATATCTTCTGCTTGATCCCTGTAGGCGGTTATTTCATTCCGGATGAAGAAGAAGGAACAAAAAAGGCAAAGATGATAATGCTTGCTGGCGGACCTTGCGTTTCTTTGATTCAGGCCATCTTGTATGGCATCCTTCGTTTCTGTATTCCGGAGTTTGTTCAGTCCGGAAGTGGTCTCTAAAGTGGTCTCTATGAAGTCCTGCTTTCGGTATCCGCCTTCCTTTTATATTTTAACTTCTTTCAGTTTCTGTTCACTGTCATTCCGATTCGCTACAGGATCATATGCAAGGGGCACGAAAGCGACGGTTTGCAGATCATTCATGTTTTGAAGAATAAAGTCTGACAGATCGACAAATTCCAGTTTCCCGAGATGACCGGAGGGCACGATGAAGCAGATATCGAACAAGGAATATGAAAAGCATCAGCAGTACCTGACCGACCAGCTGCATGGTAGAACCCTGACGCCGGACGGGCTCCGAATTATCAGCGCCAGCATTGACTGTGATCCCGAAAAGATCGCCAAGCATATGCTGGAGATGCTGACGTAGTTCAGGAGCGAAGGGATTGTTCAATAACTCGGAAAAGTAGGGACAGACGTGAGTACTGAACTGATACTCTTTACAAGCGGGGATGTTGCACTGAGTGTGCCAATCACCCCCGAAGAGAATACGGTATGGCTGAGCCAGGCACAGATGGTTGAGTTATATGGAAGAGATGTGTCTGTGATCTCCAGGCATATCAATAATGTATTCAAGGAAGGGGAAGTCGAAAAGGAAAGCAATTTGCATTTTTTGCAAATTGCCGGTTCGGACAGGCCAACTGGAATAGGGAGGGAAAAACACGTGCAATGCCCATATTGCGGAAAGGAAATGCAGAAAGGAATTCTGTCCGGTGATGGACGGTCAAACGTCTGCTGGAAAGCCGGTGAAAATAAAACAGGCTTCATGGACAGCTTCTTTGGAACGGGAAAACTTACCGCCGTAAAACATACGCTGGCATCATTCAGCATAGAAACGTACTTCTGCGATCAGTGCAAAAAAATGATTTTTGACACAGATATTCAGAAATAAGTTCCGGTTTGAGGGGGATTCCGGCCATATACGCGGGTATCCGGATATGAATACATACCCATGACGCAACCAGACATAACGAAATACCGAGAATTCTGTTATGTCCGGTTGGTGGAAGATCATGCAACCAAGCCCTACAATAATCATATAAATCATATTTTGGAGGTTTGTATGGTGATTGCAGAAGTCCGGGATCTGGTGAAAAAGTATCCTTCATTTGAGCTGAAGAGCGTATCCTTCAGCCTTGAGAGCGGAAGGATTACAGGCTTTATCGGCAGAAACGGCGCAGGAAAAACAACAACGATCAAGGCCATGCTGAACATGATCCATCCGGATGCCGGAACGATTCGATATTTTGGCAGGCCTTTCCTGGACAGTGAGGCGGATGTAAAGAAGCGCATCGGCTATTCCACGGGAAGCATGAGCTGGTATCCGAGGAAAAGAATACGGGATATTGTCGATACTGTAAAAAGGTTCTATGATACATGGGATGAAGCAGCATATAGAAAGTATCGGGATCTCTTTGCGATCGACGAGATGAAAACGCCGCTTGAACTGTCTGAAGGGATGAAGGTGAAAGTCAATCTTCTGCTTGCGCTTGCCCACAGGGCCGAGGTGCTGATCCTGGATGAGCCTACAAGCGGCCTTGATCCGTTTTCCCGCAATGAGCTGCTGGGCGTATTTGCGGAACTTCGGAATCATGGCGTGGCCGTGTTTTTCTCTACCCACATTATTACCGATATAGAAAAGTGCGCGGATGACATCATCTATATTTCCAAAGGCCGGATTGTCGCGGCCATGCCGAAGACGGATTTCATCAGCCGCTACTGTGAAAACGGAGACAGCCTTGAAGACACGATGCTCCGTCTGGAAGGTGGTGCGGTCTATGCGTAACATACTCCGGAAAGAAATGCGGCTGAGCGCATCGGTGCTTTCATACCTGTTTATTCTGTCTGCCCTGATGTTTCTGCTGCCCGGTTATCCCATTCTGGTCGGGGCCTTTTTCGTGACACTCGGCATATTTCAGGGGTTTCAGAAAGCCAGGGAAGCAAACGACATTGTGTTTTCCGTACTCCTTCCTGTCGCCAAGAAGGATATTGTAAAGGGAAGATACCTGTTTGTCTGCCTGATCGAGGGCTGTGCGCTCCTGCTGATGGCAGTCATTGTCTGTCTGCGCATGACGGTCTTATCAGATGCCGCTGTATACCGCAGCAATGCTCTGATGAATGCCAATTGCTTTGCGCTGGGTGTGGCGTTTGTGATCTTCGGTCTGTTCAACTGGATCTTTGTAGGCGGATTCTTCAGGACAGCCTACAGTTTTGGACGTCCCTTTGTGCTCCATATCATAGTCTGCTTCCTGGTGATCTTTGCGGCGGAAGCGCTGCACCATGTTCCGGGACTGGAAAGGCTGAATGCCTTCGGCACGGATGATATTGCCATGCAGCTGATGCTGCTGGCGGCAGGAATCCTCATATACTTTGTGACAAGTGTGCTGTCGTGCAGCAGGGCATGCAGAGCGTTTGAAGAAATCGATCTTTGAGGAGAATACGGCAATGCTGAAAGATAATCTGGTCATGCTGCGGAATCTTCATGGGTATTCGCAGGAGGCAATTGCGGAGAAGATAGGCATTTCCCGGCAGGCGTATGCAAAATGGGAAACCGGTGCCACGGTTCCTGATGTGGAAAAATGCAGTCTCCTGGCGGAAGTATACGGGACGACGATAGACAGCCTGATCCGAACGGAACCGCTGGAAGGCGTGGGCATGATTCCGCCCGCGCCAAAGGGAAAGAATATCTGGGGAACCGTTGCGGTGAGTGACAGAGGCCAGATTGTGATTCCCAAGGGTGCGAGAGATCTGTTCGGGCTGTCGGGAGGCCGGCGGGTGATTGTTCTGAGTGACGAAAACGGGATTGCCCTGGTACCGGAGGAAACATTCGTGGCGAACATGAAAAGAGCCATGGAATTGATGGAAAGAAAGGCCGATGAACCATGAGCATGCGCGGATGCGTGCCGGATTCTGCGATGCCATGTCCGCTTCCGCCGGAGAAAACCGAAACAAGACGTGTACCATGAGCGGCGACGGAGAATGAAAATGGTACTATAATGATCGGGGCCGATGCGTCTCACCGGCGTGTCAGCCCCGGTTATTTTGCTTTTTTTGAAGCATTCCCCTGCGTAAGGTATTGCTTGTTACGCAGCGTCATGTAGTAGGATGCGTGGCGAGAGGAGGTGAAGGCTATGCCAAAATATACGACGGGAGAGCTTGCAAAGCTCTGCGGCGTTACGGTCCGTACAGTTCAGTATTATGATACCAGGGGCATCCTGATTCCCAGTGAGCTTTCCGAGGGCGGAAGACGGCTGTATTCGGATGGCGATCTGAAGCGCCTGAAGATCATCTGCTTTCTGAGGAACCTGGATCTTTCCATCGACGCTGTTTCCCAGATCCTGAAGGAAGAGCATCCTGAAAAAGTGATTTCACTGCTGGTGGAACAGCAGGAGCAGGCCCTTATGGATGAAATCTCCGACAAAGAGGAGAAACTGGAAAAACTGCGTGAACTGAAAATCGGGCTGAAAGACAAAACAGACTTCTCGCTCGAAACCATCGGTGACATAGCCGTATTCATGGAAGGCAAGAAGAAACTGAAAAAAATGCGCTGGATGATGATCCTGATCGGAATCCCGGTTTCGGCGCTGCAATGGTTTTCCATCATTTTCTGGATCATCAGGGGCATCTGGTGGCCGTTCCTTGTCTGGGTGCTGGTGGCGGCTGTCTGGGGCACACTGGTCAGCCGGTACTACTTCAATCATGTGAAATACATCTGCCCGGAATGCCACGAGGTATTCAGGCCCACTCTGAAGGAAGCTTTCTGGGCGAATCATACCCCCACAGCGCGCAGGCTGACATGCACCATGTGCGGTCACAGGGGCTTCTGTGTGGAGATCTGGGGAGGTGACGGGGAATGACGGAGTTTGAGAAGATTGTCATTGGCCGAGACAGCGTGCCGGCGCTGGCCGTGACCGTCCTTCTGATGATCGCAGTTCCTGTCATATTCTTCATTCTGTGGCGCGGGAGGCATAAAGCGCAGACGAAGCTCAGCTGGCTTATAGCCGGTGCGGTGGGATTTGTTGTCTCGGCCCGGGTACTGGAGCTCGGTATACATTATTTCTGTATCGTTATGGATAATCCCGTTTCCAGATTCATTCAGGGAAATCATGCCGCATTCGTCCTGTACGGGGTCACCATGGCAGGTGTTTTCGAAGAGTGCGGACGGCATATCATTCTGAAATACGTCATGAAAAAGAACCGCACCCGCGAAAATGCGGTCCTGTATGGAATCGGTCACGGCGGAATCGAGATCCTGGCAGTCCTGCTGCCTTCGATGATTCTCTTTCTTGTCATTGCGGTGCTGTTTTCCACGGGAGACAGGGAAAACGCGCTCAGAACCCTGAAGATCACGGAAGATACCGCGGCATCTGCCCTTCCATCTGTTCAGGCGGCTGCTTCGTTTGGCTGGGGCATGATGGCAATGAATGTCGTGGAGCGCGTATTTGCGATGCTGCTCCATATCGGGCTGACCGTCATCGTATACTGCGGCATCGTGCAGGGGAGGAAGACGTGCCTGCCGTTGGCAGTTGTCCTGCATATGCTGATGGATACGTTCCCGGCAATGTATCAGAGAGGCCTGGTGCCGCTGTGGGCAGTGGAGGTATGGACCGGTGTCTGGACATGCATTGTTGCATGCATTGCCGTGAAGCTGTACCGGCAGATGGAAGAAACTTCTCCGGCCGATACCGTTTCATAAACCGTGCGGAGACGGCTTTTGCCGGCAGCGGGGTTCCGCATGGGAAAAGCCTCTGTTTCTCATGGATGCCCGCTCCTTGACCTGTATGCATTTGCAGGTGAAGGAGCTTTTTTTATATAATGATGGTAATCCCTTCTCCCTGAACGGCGCATCATGCCGGAGGGGGAGGAACGGGCGCTTGATTTTTCCGTCGGTACGGTACATCATATATCCGGAGAACATCACGCCCGCGCAGAGCCGGGGATGGTCCGGAGGTCAGTGCCGCAGCGGGATGATCGGAGGAAGCGTGTGAAAAAGGTGTATGTCAATCCGCAGTGGCAGGGCGGAGCGGATCTTTCCACCTGGCATGGAGCGGAAGAACTGAACATGTATCTGGATGGACAGGACTATGCAGTCATGCTCTGTAGGCGCTTTTCTGCGTGACAGGGCAGGGAAGCATCAATGCCGCCATCGGCGGGGAAAATGGAATGCAGGAGGCGTAAACGCATGAAGATTCTTGTACTGAACGGCAGCCCGAGACCGAACGGGAATACGGCCGGAATGGTAAAAACCTTTCAGCAGACCGCGGAAGAACACGGGCATGAGGTCAAGGTGGTCCATGTCTGCAGAATGGATATCCATGGATGTCTTGCCTGCGAATACTGTCATGGGAAGGGAAAGGGCCAGTGCATTCAGAAGGATGATATGCAGGCTGTCTATGCGGAACTGCGCGACACGGAGATGCTTGTGCTTGCCTCGCCGATCTATTATCATGGGATTTCCGGACAGCTGAAATGCGCAGTGGACCGTTTCTATGCCGCGCTTTATCCGAAGGCGCCTGCATCGCTGAAGAAGGTGGCCATGTTCCTCAGCTCCGGCGATGATCATATGTATGACGGGGCAGAATTCTCATACGACGGGGATTTTCTTGGATATCTCGGTCTGGAGGGGCTGGGCATCTTCACAAACCATGACAGCCATGTCATGGACAGGATCCGAGACATGGCTTCATCTCTGTAAGGGGACACATAGTGCCCGGTACTCACGAGGAAAGGAGCGGTAAGGATGCTGGAAACGGGAACAATGGCGCCGGAGTTTTCTCTGCCGGACCATAACGGGAAGATGCACAGCCTTGCGGACTATCGGGGCAGAAAGGTGATCCTGTACTTCTATCCCGCGGACATGAGCCCCGGCTGCACCAGTCAGGCCTGCGGCTTCCGGGATCTGTATCCGCAGATACGCGAAAAGGCGCTGTGGTGCTGGGCATAAACGCGGACAGCGTGGCATCCCACAGAAAGTTCATGGAAGAACACGGACTGCCCTTCACGCTTCTGTCTGATCCGGACAGGACGGTGCTGCAGGCATACGATGTCTGGAAGGAACGGTCCATGTTCGGAAAGCCCATGATGGGGATTGAGCGTTCCACGTATCTCATTGACGAGGAAGGAACGATTATCCGGGCGTTTGGCCGGGTAAAGCCGAAGGACAATGCCAGGCAGATGTTCAGGGAACTGTAAATATGACCGCGGCTGTGAGACGGAAAAAACGAAAACAGCGGCCATGCTGAACAGACCGATGAAAAGCTGCCGCGTCCGTATCCCGGAAAGCATGAGGGATGCAGTGACGGAGGAATGAAAGGAATCTCAACGGAACGGGCAGAGCAATGCTGGAGGAGAATAAAGATGAATCGAAACATCCTGACGGCCATCCTGGTATGGTTTCTGGTGCTTTCCATGACCGGCTTCAGTCCTGTGCATGCGGAAGAAAGCGCGGGTATCATTTCGCTGCAGCAGGAGGCGGAGCTGCAGCTTGAAAAAGAGCTTGGCGCTTTTGAGATTACCGCCAATCAGAGGGAACTGGCAAAACACAATGAAGCGGGATATCCCGTTCTGGATGCGGGAAGAGGCAACCCCAACTGGATCAATACACAGGCACGCTATGCCTTTACCCGTTTCTGCGACTTTGCCACCCGGGAATGTGAACTGGACATGTGTGAGGGCACCATGGCGGGGCATGCGCGGAAGGAAGGCATAGGCGAGCGTTTCCAGGCCGCCATGGACCCGGACAATAATGTGGACGCATTCCTGCTCAGCGCTGTGGACTGGTGCGTCCAGGCCCTGGGCATGGACCGGGACGTGCTGCTGAAGGAACTGGCGGATGCGGCGATCGGCGATTACTATCCGACACCCAGCCGCTGTCTGCCCTGCATTGAGCAGATCCTGAACGCGTATCTGCAGTCCACGCTGTATCACGGCGTGGACCTGGCCGGGGAAACGCAGGTCTTTCCCACGGAGGGCGGAAGCGCGGCCATGGTGTATATCTTTGAGGCGCTCAGTCACAACCGTCTGCTGAAGGCGGGAGACCGGATCGCCATCGGCACGCCGATCTTCACGCCCTACATGCAGATTCCGTCGGTGAAGGATTACGGGCTGGTGTCTGTGGACGTCGCAAGCACGGAAGCGGATCAGTGGGATATCGCGGAGACAGAGCTGGCCAAGCTGGAGGACCCTTCCGTGAAGGCGTTTTTCCTGGTCAATCCGTCGAACCCGGCATCCCATGCGCTGTCGGAAAAGACGCTGGCACGCCTTGTACAGGTGGTGGAAAAGAATCCGGACCTGATCATTCTGACGGATGATGTGTACGGAACGTTTGTGGAAGACTTTCAGACGGTGTACAGCGTCCTGCCGCACAATACGATTCTGGTGTACTCCTTTTCCAAGCTCTATGGTGTGACCGGATGGCGCGTTGGCATGATCGCCATGAACCGGGACAATGTCTGCGACCGGCTGCTAGCCGGACTGCCCGAAAATGACAGGGCATTTCTGCGCAGTGAGTATTCCATTGTGTCATCTGAGCCGGATGCAATGAAATTCCTGGACCGCGTGGTTGCGGACAGCCGGTCCATCGGCCTGTACCACACAAGCGGTCTGAGCACGCCGAGCCAGGTGTTCATGGCGCTCATGTCCCTTACGCATCTGGTGAACGCTGAGGAGGATCCGTATATCCGTCTGGCCAACGAGACGGTGCGCGCGCGGTATC